>JAABPT010000447.1 GCA_011391855.1 Burkholderiales bacterium | reverse complement strand
GGCGCCGCAATGCGGGCACTTGCCCAGCCACTTGGCGTTGCTGCCGCCGCATTCGCGGCAGGTGTAGACGGTCTTGGCGGCCATGCGGGCATTGTGCGTGCGTCGAAGATGTCGCCACATCGTCCTGCGTGGGTTCGTGACTCGGGCCACCTCGCCGTATTCCACTGTCTGGTAACAGCCCGAACGAGCACCTGCACCTCAATTGAGGCAAGACTTGGCCGCATACTTGACATCTTCCGACGACTCTGCGTCGATCCTGGGTAAATGCCCGGCAGTTGGCAGGTCGTCACATGTACCGGAGGTGCTGAAGTTGGACTGGCGCGAACGCATCGTCTGCAATCCCGAGATCCTCGTTGGAAAGCCCACCGTCAAGGGCACGCGGCTGTCGGTGGAACTGATCCTGGGCTGGCTGGCGCAGGGCTGGACACACGAAATGCTGATCGAGGCGTACCCGCAGCTCATGCGCGACGACATCCTGGCCGCGCTCGCCTTCGCCGCCGAGAAGATGCGCGAAGAGTCCTACACGCTGCTGGACCGGTCTACGGCGTGAGTGTTGCGCTTCTGGCCAACGAGAACTGGCCGCGCCCGGCGCTGCTGGCGCTGCGCGCGGCTGGCCTGGACGTCGAGGCCGTGGTCGAGACCATGCCGAGTGCCAGCGACGCCCAGGTGTTGCGCCATGCCGCGGCCCAGGGTCGCTGGGTGCTGACCTTCGACCGCGACTACGGCGAACTCGTCTTCGCACGATCGGTGCCGCCGCCACCGGCCATCGTCTATCTTCGCCAGGGCACCTATGCGACCGACTGGCCGGCGCAAGTGGTGCTGGACCTGCTGGTCCGCGCAGAGTGGGTCGCGGGCCATCTGGTCGTCGTCAGCGGGCGCGCGCTGCGGCGCCGCGCGCTGCCCACACCGTGACCGAGTACGAAGCACTTCCCCTGTCAGCCCTGCAGCACTGGGCCTACTGCCCGCGCCAGTTCGGCCTGTTCCACCTGGAGTAGACCTTCGACGATAGCCTGCACTCTCTGCGCGGCCGACATGGCCCTGCCCGTCACCCAGACAGCAGCGTGAACTGGCCCCTCGGAAGCAAGCGCTTGAAGTCCCTGTCGAAACTGGTCACCGTTTCACCCTGGTGAATGGCCGCAGCCGCGAGCCATGCATCGGGGATGTCGTTCGCGGCGAGCGACTGCTCGGCGCACAGCCTGCGCAGCACGGGCCATTCGGCACCCAGTTCGGGGCGCTCCACACCCGGCGCGGCCAGCAGCGCGTCGACGAAGCGCACGGCCTCCGACACCGGGGTGGGCTGAACGAAGATCTTCGGGTGCGTCACCAGCCGCAGGAAGCTGGCGATCACCATGGGTTGCAGCTTGAGCGTGTCCCCCTGGTCAGCATCGGCGAGCGCTTGCTGCAGCCAGGTGCGGGCGCTGCCGTGGTGCGGATGGTCGCTGCGGGACGCTGCGACCAGGACGTTGACGTCGGGCGTCATGGTTCAGGCGTCTTGATCGGCGGCGTCCAACATGGCCTTGTTGTTCAGTCCGTCGAGTCCTGGCGCCAGTCCGCCCTTGCCGCGGTAGACGGGCAGGCGCACGCGCTTGGCCGGCATTTGCTGCGCGCGCAGGCGCAGTTGCAGTCCTTCTTCGATCAGGCGGGTCAGGCTGGTGCGCTGCTGCGCGGCAAGCGTCTTGGCCCGGGTCAGCAATGCGTCATTCAGGTCGAGCGTGGTCTTCATGGACGATTCCCGAATAGGTGGGCAATACAGATTTCTGTATTTTACGACCCAGCGACCGTTCTCTCCACCGACAGCGCCGCGGACGGCGAGAGCAGCTCCCGCAATTCGTCAGCTCCGATCGGCCGGCCCTGGTCCTGCCCTTCCAGCAGCCCGTCGGCCAGCGCGCGCTTGTCGCGGTGCATCTCAACGATGCGCTCCTCGATCGAGCCGGCGGTGACGAGCCGGTACACCGTCACCGGCCGCAGCTGGCCGATGCGATGCGCGCGGCCCAGCGCCTGGTCTTCGGCGGCCGGGTTCCACCACGGGTCGACGATGAGCACATAGTCGGCGGCGGTGAGGTTGAGGCCGAAGCCGCCCGCCTTCAGGCTGATCAGGAACAAGTCGCCCTGGCCTTGCTGGAAGGCGTTGACGCGCCGCGTGCGTTCGGCCGCCGGCGTGCTGCCGTCCAGGTACTGGTAAGCCACGCCCGCGGCCTGCAGCCGCTCGCCCAGCAGCTTCAGGAAGTCGGTGAACTGGCTGAACACCAGCGCCTTGTGGCGGCCGGCCACCAATTCCAGCGCCAGTTGCTCGAATTCCTGCGCCTTGGCGCCGATGCGACCCAGTTCGGGCGCCACCAGCCGCGGGTCGCAGGCCGCGCGTCGCAAGCGCGTCAGTTCGGCCAGCATGTGGAAGGCGGCCTGCCCGGGCGCGGCGTCTGCGGCCACGGTGGCGATGCGCTGCACGGCGTCGCGTCGCATCGCTTCCAGGAAGGCGCGTTCCTCGGCGCCGGGCTCCACGCGGTGGACGATCTCGGTGCGCGGCGGCAGGTCGGTCAGCACCTGGGCCTTGGTGCGGCGCAACAGGAAGGGCGCCACCAGCCGCTTCAGCCGCTCGCGCGCGCCGTCGTCGCGCTGGCGCTCGATGGCACCGGCAAAGCGCTGCTGGAACTGCGCCGCGCTGCCCAGCAGCCCGGGGTTGAGCAGGTTCATGATCGACCACAGGTCGGCGAGCCGGTTTTCCACCGGCGTGCCGGTGAGCGCCAGGCGGAAATCGGCCTGCAGCGTGGCCACTGCCTGTGCACGCTTGGTGGCGGCGTTCTTCAGGGCCTGCGCCTCGTCCAGCACCAGGGTGTGCCAGCGCTGCGCGGCGAAGGCCTCGGCGTCGCCCTGCACCAGCGCGTACGAAGCCACCACCAGGTCGAAGGGCCCGGCCTGCTGCAGCAGGGTGGCACGCTCGCCTTCGCCAGAGTGTTCACCGTAAGCCAGCACACGCAGGCCCGGCGCGAAGCGCTGCGTCTCGGCCACCCAGTTGCCACACACCGAGGTCGGCGCCACCACCAGCGCCGGGCCTTCAGCGGCACGGGCCAGCAGCAGCGCCAGCGTCTGCACCGTCTTGCCCAGGCCCATATCGTCGGCCAGCACGGCGCCCAGGCCGGCGTGCGCCAGCCGCGCCATCCAGGCATAACCTTCGAGCTGGTAGGTGCGCAACTGGGCCTGCAGCGCCGCCGGCGGCTCGGGGTTCAGCGCGGCGGCTTCGTTCAGTGCCGCGATGCGGCGGGCCCAGGGCTTGTCGCCGGCCAGCGCGGTTTCGTCCAGCGTTTCGGCCAGAAAGCCGGCGGCGGCGGCGGGCAGTTTCAGGCCCTGCTTGTCGCCCTGGCCCACGGCGTCCAGGTCGGCCAGTTGGCGGCGCAGCCGCTCGGTGAGCGCCAGGTACTCGCCTTCGCCCAGCGCCACGAAGCGGCTGCCGCGTGCCTCGCGCACCAGCGCCAGCAACTGGCGCAGGCCGAGCACACGCTGCTCGTCGAGTTGCAGTTCACCGTCCACGGCAAACCAGTCGCGCGAACTGGCCACCTTGATCTTCAGCGCATTCGGCGCCGCGGTGCGCACCTGCACCGCCTTGCCGCGAGGCCAGTCCAGGCCGGCCACCGCCGGCAGTGCGGGCAGTTGTTCGACGGCGCGCAGCGCGTCTTCGGGGTCGTCGAGGAACCAGCTCGCGTCGCCGTGTTCGGCCTCGCCGAGCCAGGGCAGCGCTTCCAGCACCGCGGCCAGGTGCGCCGCCTCGGCCGGCAGGGCGCGTTCGGTGGACAGCTGCAACCCCTCGTGCAGCGTGAGCAGCCGCGCGCGGCCGACGCCGGGTGTCACCAGCGGGCCGAAATCGCCGAACGGCCGCACCACCAGGCGCAGCCGCAGCGCGCTGCCGTCGGGCGTGAGCTGCGCGCGCAGGCGGCTTTCGCAGGGCACGCTCTGGCCGGCGGCGGCGTCGCTGTGCAGCTGGAAATGGCCGCCCAGCACGCGCAGCGCGGCTTCGAGTTCGGCCTTGGCGTCCACCGGCACCTGCCATTGCTGCGCAACGAGTTCGGCCACGCGGCGCTGTGCCGGCGTGACGCGGATCAGCTTGGCGCGGCCGCCGCCCTCGCGCACGATGCGCACCGCCGATCCGCTGCGCCCTGCACTGCCGATGCTGCCGCCGCCCACAGGGTCGAGCAGGCTGAAGACGAAATGCTCGGCGCCGCCGGGGTCGCCGCTGCGCCGGCGCAGCACCTCGAGTTCGGGCAGCCCTTCGCGCAGTTCCACCGCCTCGGTCGGAGCGTCGGCAAACACCACGCCGGGGTGGTTGACCAGCGCCAGCGCGGCGGCTTCGGTGTCGATTTCCAACAGGTGGCGGCTGTAGGGCGAGGTCTTGACGTTGCGCGCCACCGCGGCGTCGCGCGGGTCCAGCCGCGTGTCCTTCTTCAGCCGCGCCAGCGGCACCGGCTTGGCCTTGCCGCGCGCGCTGGCGGGCAGTTCCCAGGGTTCGACGTCCTCCACGCTGCCGTCTGCGGCCAGCGTGACGCGCCACTGCAGCGTGGACAGCGCCGCGGCGCCTGCCCCGCCCTTGGTCTCGCCCAAGGCGGTGATGGCCGCCAGTGCGTCACGCCAGTTTTCGCGTGGGCTGCCGAAAAAGTCGAGCGGCGCCACCGGCGCGCGGGGCGACGGCGCGGCGACCAGGTCCAGCCGCTCGGCCGCCTGCCGCGCCAGGTCGGCCAGCAACCATTGACCACTGTCCTCCAGCACGGCCAGCACGCGCGCCACGGCGGCGTGGTTCCAGTGGCTCGGCCGATGGCCGAGCCAGGCCGCCAACAGGAGCCGCAGGGCCAGGAATTCGGCCTGCGCGGGCGTGTGGCTCGGGTTATCGCGGCAGGTGAATGCCGCTGGGTCCAGCGCGTCGTCGCCCAGGCGCACGCCGAGGGCGTGCGCCCACAAGCCCCAGGCGTCGAACGGCTGGGGTGTGCGCGAACCCGACTCGGCGACGCAAAATTTGCGTGCCTGCGTCCAAGCGGCCACCGTGGGCTGGGCCGCAAGCGCCAGCGGATACAGCCACAGCAGGCCGTAGGGTGCCACGTTGCGGCGCCGGCCCAGCGCTCTGCACAGCTCCTTGTAGGCCTCGGCATAGGCCGCGGCGGCCTCGGCCCACTGCCCGCGCTGTGCCAGTCGGGCGGCGGCGAACAAGGGCAGCGCCGGGCTTTGCAGCCCGGCCAGCGCGGCGTCCATGCCGGCGATGTCACCACGGTGCAGCCGTCCTTCGGCGAGTGTCATGCGCAGCGACGCGGGCAGTTCTTCTGGCGCTGTCGCCAGCCGCTCGTCCAGCCAGGCCCGCAGCGGCCGCCAAACCGGAGCACCATGGCCCAGGCTCTGGCCCAGCATGGAAAGCAGACCCGTGCGCAGTGGCAGGCTCAGGCGTTCGAAGAGCGCGGGCGAGAACGGTTCGCACAACGCCTGCGCCAGGATCTCCTCGCTCAGCAGGCCGCGCATGGGCGTCATGGCGAGATTGAAGCTCTTGGGGTCGTCGACGCCACGGCCATAGACCAGCAGCCGCAACCAGGCCACGGCCTGGGCACGGTCACCGATATAGCCCGACCCGCGCCAGCCGACCGGCTCGCCATAGGCGCCGCCATGCGCCCACAGCCACAGCCTCGCATAGTCCGGTGCCGTGTCGCCGGCCAGCAATCCGTCGCGCCGCTGGCGTGCGGCCGCATCGGCAGCGGCGTAGCCACGGTCTTCTTCCAGGGTGATGCGGCCGGCGGCGCACAGGGCGTCCAGTGCCAGCGTCAATTCAGGCAGCGACAGCCGCGCACCGCGCTCGGTGCGGTGGCCCAGGCCGCGCAGCAGGTTCATGACGAAGGTCTTGCCGCGCGGCGAACCGGCCAGGCACAGCGCGTCGTAGACGGCTTCCAGGTCGGCCGGCGTGGGTTGATGCACGGGTGCGGGCGGGCGCGCTGCCGGGCGTGACGCCGCCCTGGCGGCCGGCGGTCGCAACTCGCCCGGCCGGTCCAGCGGCTGACCGTGGATATTCACGTATTGGAAAGGGGGCTTGCGTGCCATGGCGGGCCCGATTATCCAAGCCGGCCCGGCCGGGCCTATTCGCCCTGCACCCTGCCGCGCCCGGCCTTCACCTGCGCGCGCACCGACTTGCCTTCCAGCCGCCGCAGTTTGGAGCCGTGCGTGGGCTTCGTCGCCCGCCGCAAGCGCGGCACGTGCGCGGCGCGGTCCACCAGCGCCTGCAGTCGTGCCAGCGCGTCGGCACGGTTCATCTCCAGGCTGCGGTGTTCCTGCGCCTTGATGACCACCACGCCTTCGGCGGTGATGCGGCCGTCGGGCAGCGCCAGCAGCCGCGTCTTCACTTCGTCCGGCAGCGACGACGCGGCCACGTCGTAGCGCAGGTGCACGGCATTGCTGACCTTGTTGACGTTCTGCCCGCCCGCACCCTGGGCGCGGATGGCGGTGATCTCCACCTCGCCCGGCTGCACGCGCGGGCCGATGCGGTGCATGGCGGTGACGCGCTGCTGCGCTCGAGGACTCGACGGCTCAGCGGCTCAGGACTTGCGCAGCTTGCCCACCACCACCAGCAGCACGATGGCACCGAGCACCGACATGATCCAGCCCGCGGGCTCGCCCACGGTGTACCAGCCCAGCGCCTGGCCGATGAACCCGGCCAGCAGCGAGCCGCCGATGCCGAGCACGATGGTCAGGATCCAACCCATCTTCTGATCCCCGGGAAGCACGAAGCGTGCAAGGGCGCCGACGATGAGGCCGACGAGGATGGTGCCGATGATGCCCACGGTGTTCTCCCTGCAGTGGTGATGTCGTTCACTCGGTGATGCTCACCGGCACGCGCGGCGCCAGTGCACACATGAGTTCGTAGCCGATGGTACCCGCCGCCTGCGCCACCTCGTCGATGGGCAGCACGGCGCCGCCCCGGCCGCGGCCCCACAGCGTGACCTCGCTGCCGAAGCCGGCCGCCGGCAGCGGCGTCAGGTCCACCGCCAGCATGTCCATCGAAACGCGACCCACGGTGGTGGTGCGCCTGCCGTCCACCAGCACCGGCGTGCCGGTGGCGCAGTGGCGCGGGTAGCCGTCGGCGTAGCCGCAGGCAACGATGCCGATGCGATGCGGCGCACGAGCGGTGTAGCTGCTGCCGTAGCCCACCGTATCGCCCGGCTGCAAATGCTGCACGGCGATCAGCCGCGAACGCAGCGTCATCGTCGGCTGCAGGCCCCAGTGGCCGATGTCGTGCGCGGGGAAGTCGGGCGCACTGCCGTAGCACAGGATGCCGGCACGCACCCAGTCGTTGGTCAGCCCATGGCGCAGCACGGCAGCACTGTTGGAAAGGCTGCGCTCGCCGGGCAGGTCGCGCGTGGCGGCGTCGAAGGCGTCCACCTGGTGCGCCACGCCGCGCTTCACGTTGGCATCAGCGTCGGCGTCGGAGAAATGCGTCATGAGCGAGATCTCGTCCACCTGCGGCAAGGCGTTCAACCGCGCCCAGGCGGTGCGGAAAGCCGTGGGCACGAAGCCGAGCCGGTTCATGCCGCTGTTCATCTTCAGGAAGACGCGGTGTGGCTGGTGCGTCTTGTGCGCCGCCAACCAGTCGATCTGCTCGGCGCAGTGGACCACGTGCCACAGGTTCAGCCGCGAGCACAGCTCCAGGTCGCGCGGCTCGAAACAGCCTTCCAGCAGCAGCACGGGGCCACGCCAGCCCAGGGCGCGCAGCGCTGCAGCCTCGGCCAGGTCGAGCAACGCAAAGCCGTCGGCGCTGCGCAGGCCCTCGAAGACGCGTTCGATGCCGTGGCCGTAGGCATTGGCCTTGACCACCGCCCACACGCGCGCATCGGGCGCCGCGGCGCGTGCGCGCGCCAGGTTGGCGGCCAGCGCCGTGTGGTGGATGAGGGCTTCGACAGGACGCGGCATCTCGGTTCTTCCAGCAGGGCCAGAGGATTCTGACAGCCCGGGGGTGCGTGCTATAACCCGCCGGCCTCGAGAAGATGGAGACAAGACACTCGCGCCGCCCACGGCGCATGTCGGCGCGCGACGCGATGAAAAAAGGTTTCTCGACCATCATGTCGGCGCAGTTCTTCAGCTCGCTGGCCGACAACGCGCTGTTCGTCGCCGCCGTCGAGTTGTTGCGCGCGGGGGGCGCGCCGGAATGGCAGCGCGCCGCCCTGGTGCCCATGTTCGCGCTGTTCTACGTGGTGCTGGCGCCTTTCGTGGGCGCCTTTGCCGACGCGCTGCCCAAGGGCCGCGTCATGTTCGTCAGCAACAGCATCAAGGTGGTGGGCTGCCTGATGATGCTGTTCGGCAGCCACCCGCTGCTGGCCTACGCCGTGGTGGGGCTGGGTGCGGCGGCGTATTCGCCGGCCAAGTACGGCATCCTCACCGAGCTGCTGCCGCCATCGCAGCTGGTCAAGGCCAACGGCTGGATCGAGGGTCTGACCATCGGTTCCATCATCCTGGGCGTGCTGCTCGGCGGCCAGCTCGTGGGACCGCACCTGTCGCCGCTGCTGCTGGCGCTGGACCTGCCGTTCGTCGACCTGGGCATCGTCACGCCGCCCGGGGCGGCCATTTCCGCCATCGTCTTCATCTACGTGCTGGCGGCCGTTTTCAACCTGTACATCCCGCGCACCGAAGCGCCGCTGCAGCGCATGAACGGCAACCTGTGGTGGCTGGTGCGCGACTTCTCGCACTGCAACGCGCGGCTGTGGAACGACAAGCTGGGCCAGATCTCGCTGGCCACGACGACGCTGTTCTGGGGTGTCGCCGGCAATCTGCGCTATATCGTGCTGGCCTGGGCCGCAGCAGCGCTGGGTTACAGCACCACGCAGGCGTCCAGCCTGGTGGGCGTGGTGGCCATCGGCACCGCGGTGGGCGCGGTGCTGGCGTCGGCGCTGATGCGGTTGGACCGCGCCACGGCGGTCATCCCGCTGGGCATCGGCATGGGGTTGCTGGTGATCGCCATGAATGTCATCGACAACGTCTGGGTGGCGGCACCTTTCCTCGTGCTGCTGGGTGGCCTGGGCGGCTTCCTGGTGGTGCCGATGAATGCGCTGCTGCAGCACCGCGGCCACAACCTGATGGGCGCCGGGCGCTCGATCGCGGTGCAGAACTTCAACGAACAGGCCTGCATCCTGGGCCTGGGCGCCTTCTACGCCGGCATGACGAAATTCGGCCTCTCGGCCTTCAGCGCCATCACCCTCTTCGGACTGGTGGTGGCGGGCATCATGGAGGTGATCCGCCGCTGGCATGCGCGCAACCTGCGGCAGCACCGCGCCGAGGTCGACCGCCTGCTGGCCATCGCGCGCAGCGATGGGCATTGACGGCGGCGACAGTGGCGGCGGTAACGGCCGCAGCGGCCCGGACTGGCGGCCGGCACTGGCCTTGCTCTTCAACGCCTTCGTCTGGGGCCTCTCGTGGTGGCCGCTGCGCCAGCTGCAGGCCCTGGGCCTGCACCCGTTGTGGGCCACGGTGCTGATCTTCTCGCTGGCGGTGGCGGTCATCACGCTGTGGCGGCGCGCCGCCTGGGGCCAGCTGCTGCGTACGCCGGTGCTGTGGGTGCTGGTGCTGGCCGCCGGCACCACCAACGCCACCTTCAACTGGGCGGTGACGATCGGCGACGTGGTGCGCGTGGTCCTTCTCTTCTACCTGATGCCGCTGTGGGCGGTGCTGCTGGCGCGGCTGCTGCTGCACGAGCCGCTGACCGCGCGCGCCGGGCTGCGCGTGGCGCTGGCTCTTTTGGGCGCGGCGGTCGTGCTGCAGCCCGAAGGCGGCGGCTGGCCGGCCCCGCGCACGCTGGCCGAATGGCTGGGCGTGGTGGGCGGCTTCAGTTTCGCACTGAACAACGTGATGCTGCGCCGCGAAGCCCACCGGCCCGAGGCCGCGCGCGCCCTGGCCATGTTCCTGGGCGGCGCCCTGGTGGCCGGCACGGTGGCCGCCACGCTGGCATTGCAGGGCCAGGTGCCAGCGCTGCCACCGCCGGCCTGGGGCTGGCTGGCCGGTGGCTTGGCGCTGGCCGTGGCCTTCCTGGGCGGCAACCTGGCGCTGCAGTACGGCGCGGCGCGGCTGCCGGCCAATGTGACGGCGGTGATCATGGTGTCCGAGGTGCTGTTCGCCTCGGTCTCGGCGGCCCTGCTGGGCGCCGGCACGCTGACGCCGACCCTGCTGCTGGGCGGGGCGCTGATCGTGGGCGCCACCGTGCTCTCGGCGCGCGGCTGAGCCGGCGCCGCCCGCTCTTCAGGCGTGGTCGGCGCTGGCCGCTGCGCCGGCCACAGGCGCCCCGGCTGCAGGTGCTGGCGGGGGTTTCAGGCCCTGGCGCACGAGCAGGCGCTCCAGCTCCGTGGCCTGCAGCGGCTTGCCCAGGTAGGCGTCGCAACCGGCCAGCGTGCCGCGCACGCGGTCGAGTTCGCTGTGGTGCGCCGACACCATCACCAGCACCGACCCGGCCAGCGGGTGGTGGCGCTTGATGTGCTGGCACAAGGCCAGGCCGTCGAGTTCGCTGTCGGCCCCGAGCTCGACGTCGATGAAGACGAAGTCGTAGTCGTGCCGCGCCAGCCGTTCGATGGCCTGGCCGCTGTTGCTGGCCGTTTCCAGCGCCAGCCCCCAGGGCTGCAGGCGGGACGCCAGGAAGCGCAGCGCGATCGGGCTGTCGTCGACCAACAGGGCGCGGGCCGTGGGGGCTGGCGGCGGTGCCGCCGCGGCCGCTGGGGGCGCCAGGGGGGGGTCATCCGGCACGGCCGGCGCGCCCGCCGCCACCGCGAGCCGCAGGGCGTCGAGCTCGCGCATCACCTGCAGCGGGTCGATGGGTCGCAGCATCCAGGCCACTGCGCCGGCCGGCGCCCGGCTGCCGACGAAAACGGCCTGGCTCCAGCGTTCGGTGGCCAGCACCAGCTGCACCGATGGCGCGTGGTCGGCGTCGGCGAGGATGAAGTCGCTTTCCTCCCCGGTGGGCACCAGCTGGTAGCCCGGGGTGCTTCGGCCGGCGAGCCGGAAATAGGAAGCCAGTGTGCTGCGCTCGAAGTCGCTGAAGCCCAGCAGCGCCACGCGGTAGGTGTCGGACATGTTGCAGGCGATGGTGCGGTGCGGCCGGTGGCGTGTCAACGGCGCACGGCGTGGCGCAGCGTTAACATGAAAGTTTTGCCCCCTCGCAGGAGTTTTCCGATGGCCGCCACCAGTGTCTACGACTTCGAAGCCGTGTCGATCACCGGCGAGCCGGCCCACTTGTCCAGCCAACGCGGCAAGGTGCTGCTCATCGTCAACACCGCCAGCGCCTGCGGCTTCACGCCACAGTTCGCCGGGCTGGAAAAGCTGTGGGAGGATTATCGCGACCGCGGCCTGGCGATCTTGGGCTTTCCCAGCAACGAATTCGGTGGCCAGGACCCGGGCAGCAACGAGGAGATCGCGTCCTTCTGCCAGCTCAATTACGGCGTCAGCTTCCCCATGATGGCCAAGACCAAGGTCAACGGCATGGACGCACACCCGCTGTGGCAGTGGCTCAAGGCGCAGGCGCCGGGGCTGCTGGGCACCGAGGGCATCAAGTGGAATTTCACGAAATTCCTGGTCGACCGCGACGGCAAGGTGATCAAGCGCTACGCGCCCAACGACGCGCCCGAGTCGCTGCGCAAGGACATCGAGAAAGCGCTGGCGACGTGAAGGGTTCTCACACCATGTTCGGTCACCTCGAGCCCTATGCCGGCGACCCCATCCTGAGCCTGAACGAGGCCTTCCTGAAGGACCCGCGCACGGACAAGGTCAACCTCTCGATCGGCATCTATTTCGACGACGCCGGGCGCATCCCGGTGCTGGACTGCGTGCGCCGGGCCGAAGAGGCCCTGCTGGCCGAGAGCGCGCCCAAGTCCTACCTGCCCATCGAAGGCGCGCCGGCAGCGCGCTCGGCGGTGCAGCAGCTGCTGTTCGGCGCCGGGCACGAGGTGCTGGCCAGCGGCCGCGTGGCCACGCTGCAGACCGTGGGCTCCAGCGGCGGCCTGAAGGTCGGTGCCGATTTCATCAAGCGCTGGCTGCCGGCCAGCGAGGTTTGGGTGAGCGACCCGACCTGGGACAACCACCGCGCCATGTTCGAAGGCGCGGGCGTGGCCGTGCACACCTATCCGTACTACGACGCCGGCACCGGCGGCCTGAAATTCGACGCCATGCTGGAAACGCTGCGCGGCCTGCCGGCGAAAAGCGTGGTGCTGCTTCACGCCTGCTGCCACAACCCCACTGGGGTGGACCTGACGCGGGCGCAGTGGGAATCCCTCATTCCGGTGCTGCGCGAGCGCGAACTGCTGCCGTTCCTGGACCTGGCCTACCAGGGCTATGGCGACGGCATCGAGGAAGACGCCTTCGCGGTGCGCGCGCTGGCGTCGGCGGGCCTCACTTTCTTCGTCGCCAATTCGTTCTCCAAGAGCATGAGCGTGTACGGCGAACGCGCCGGAGCGCTGAGCGTGGTGTGCACCAGCGCGGCCGAGGCCGAATTGGTGCTGGGCCAGCTCAAGGCCACGGTGCGGCGCAACTATTCCAGCCCGCCGATCCACGCCGCCGGCATCGTGAGCCGCGTGCTGGGCGACCCCGCACTGCGCTCGGCCTGGGAAGGCGACGTGGCCGCCATGCGCACCCGCATCCAGGCCATGCGGCGCAGCCTGCACGCGGTGTTGCAGGCCAAGCGGCCGGGGCGCGATTTCGGCTATTTCCTCACCCAACGCGGCATGTTCAGCTACACGGGGCTGAGTGCCGCGCAGGTGGACCGGCTGCGCGACGAGTTTGGCGTCTACCTGGTGCGTTCCGGGCGCATCTGCGTGGCCGGGCTGAATACCGGCAACGTGGAACGCACTGCGGTGGCAATGGCGGCCGTGCTGGGCGACTGACCGGGGGGTCGCCGGGGGTCACGCTTCCCGGCACGGCCGGGGGCCCACCCCGGCCGTGCCGGCCGGCGTGTTGCCGGCCGATGCACCCCGCCGCGGGTCAGGCCAGTCAGGCCAGGTCGAAGCGGTCGGCGTTCATCACCTTCGTCCAGGCCGCCACGAAGTCGCGCACGAATTTCTCGCGGTTGTCGTCCTGCGCGTAGACCTCGGCGTAGGCGCGCAGCACCGAGTTGGAGCCGAAGACCAGGTCCACCCGCGTGGCCGTCCACTTCACCTGGCCGGTCTTGCGATCGCGCACTTCATACAGGTTCTTGCCGGTGGGCACCCAGGTATGGGCCATGTCCGTGAGGTTGACGAAGAAGTCGTTCGTCAGCGCGCCTTCACGGCTCGTGAACACGCCGTGCCTGGTGCCGCCGTGGTTGGTGCCCAGCACACGCATGCCGCCGACCAGCGCCGTCATCTCGGGGGCCGTCAGGCCCATCAGCTGCGTGCGGTCGAGCATCAGTTCCTCGGCGCTCACGGCGTAGTCCGTTTTCAACCAGTTGCGGTAGGCGTCGTGCACGGGCTCCAGCACCTCGAACGACTCGACGTCGGTCATGGCCTGGGTGGCGTCGCCTCGGCCCGGGGCGAAGGGCACGCTGACGTCGAAACCGGCCGCCTGGGCCGCCCGCTCCACACCCAGGTTGCCGGCCAGCACGATGACGTCGGCCACGCTGGCGCCGGTCTCCAAGGCGATGCCTTCGAGCACGCGCAGCACCCGCGCCAACCGCGCCGGTTCGTTGCCTTCCCAGTCCTTCTGCGGCGCCAGCCGGACGCGCGCGCCGTTGGCGCCGCCGCGCATGTCGGAGGCGCGGAAGGTACGGGCGCTGTCCCACGCCGTGCTCACCATTTCGGCGACGGTCAGGCCGCTGGCGGCGATCTTCGCCTTCAC
>JAABPT010000446.1 GCA_011391855.1 Burkholderiales bacterium | reverse complement strand
AAGCGGTAGGTGGTGCCCTCGGCCGGCGTGGCCTCCAGGTTGTAGAGGTGGCCGGTCTCTTCCTGGAACGCCACCATGCGGTCGCGCACGTGGTCCAGCAGCCGCACCACCAGCGCGTGGCCGCGCGGGTCGGTCAGGTCGTAGGCGTCGCCACTGAAATTGCGCACCATCTCGTTCAGGCCGTTCACGCCCAGCGTGCTGAAGTGGTTGCGCAGCGTGCCCAGGTAGCGCCGCGTGTAGGGGAACAGGCCCTGGTCGATGAGGCGCTGGATGAGCTTGCGCTTGATCTCCAGGCTCTGTTTGCCCAGTTCCAGCAGCTCGTCCAGCCGCGCCAGCAGCGCCGGCTCGTCACCTGCATGCGTGTGGCCCAGGCGCGCGCAGTTGACGGTGACCACGCCCACCGAGCCGGTCTGCTCGGCCGACCCGAAGAGGCCGTTGCCACGCTTGAGCAGTTCGCGCAGGTCCAGCTGCAGCCGGCAGCACATGCTGCGCACCATGTGCGGCTCGAGGTCCGAATTGACGAAATTCTGGAAGTACGGCAAGCCGTAGCGCGCCGTCATCTCGAACAGCGCCTCGGCATTCGGGCTCGTCCAGTCGAAGTCCTTGGTGATGTTGTAGGTGGGGATGGGAAACGTGAAGGCGCGGCCGCGCGAGTCGCCGGCCATCATGACGTCGATATAGGCGCGGTTGATGAGATCCATCTCGGCCTGCAGATCGCCATAGCTGAAGGGCATGTCCTGCCCGGCGATCACCGGCACCTGCTCGCGCAGGTCTTCCGGGCAGACCCAGTCGAAGGTGAGGTTGGTGAAGGGCGTCTGCGTGCCCCAGCGCGAGGGCACGTTGAGGTTGTAGACCAGCTCCTGGATGCACTGCCGCACCTGCGCGTAGCTCATCGCGTCCTGGCGCACGAACGGGGCCAGGTAGGTGTCGAAGGAGCTGAAGGCCTGCGCGCCGGCCCATTCGTTCTGCAACGTGCCCAGAAAATTGACGATCTGGCCGACGGCGCTGCTCAGGTGCTTGGGCGGCCCGGCCTCCACCTTGCCCGGCACGCCGTTCAGGCCTTCGTGCAGCAGGGTGCGCAGGCTCCAGCCGGCGCAATAGCCGCTGAGCATGTCGAGGTCGTGGATGTGGATGTCGGCCTGCCGGTGCGCCTGCCCGGCCTCGGGCGGGTAGACATGGTCGAGCCAGTAATTGGCGATGACCTTGCCCGACACGTTGAGGATCAACCCGCCCAGCGAATAGCCCTGGTTGGCGTTGGCGTTGACGCGCCAGTCGCGCTGCTGCAGGTATTCGGAAACAGAAGCTTCGACGTCGACCAGCGTGCGCCGCGCGTCGCGCAGCTTGCGGTGCTGTTCGCGATAGACGGTGTAGGCGCGCAGCGTGCGCCGGTGGCCGGCGGCAAACAAGGCGGCTTCCACCAGGTCCTGCACCTGCTCGACATGCGGGGTCAGCGCGGCGGCACCCGGAGCGGCCACCTGCGCGGCCAGCGCCGGCAGCACGGCCTCGTGCGTAAGGCGCAGGGCTTCTGCCTCGCCGAATTCACCGCTGGCATGGCCGGCTCGGCTGAGCGCCGAGGCGATGCGAGCGGCGTCGAAGGCGCGCACGCTGCCGTCGCGCTTGATCAGATGGGTGGTTTCCGGGGTCGCTGCGGTGGTCATGGGTCTCGGGCTCCGAACACTAGATGTAGTGGTCGGCCGCGAGGCTAAACGCTAGCGGTAGCGTCGGCAATCCCGACTTGACGAAGACTTGAACCAGATCAAGAAGGGCGGTTTCCGCGACTGCGGGGCCGTCAGACGGTGCTGCCGCCGTCGTCAGGTTTCGGGATGCGGTGGCCGAACGGCCTCGAAAGAATGGCTTCGGGCCGTTTAGAGCCGCGTGGTGCAGCCAGCTGTACCGGTGGCAAACGGCTTCGACTTCGAGTCCGTTTCATCCACCCCTGTCCAGCCGCTGCAATGCGGCCGGCGCCAACGAAAGACCTCAAATGACTGCAGCAACTTCGAGCCTGCGCTTCTGGTGCGACATGAGCATGGAGTGCGTTCGCCGCGACCACACGCCCGCGCTCAGCACCGGCGACCAGCGCGGACCTTTCCTCACCGCACGTGCCATGGGCATGGCGCTGGCGGCATTGCACGACGCCCATGCCATCGCGACGGGCCGCCCCGGCCTGCTGGCCATTCCCGCACCCCCGGCGCTGGCGGCCGTGGGGGTGGACAAGGCCGACGTGGCCGCCGCCGCCGCATGCGCCCAGGTGTTGCGGCTGCGCTACCCGAACCAGAGCCAGCAGCTGGCGCCGGCCTGGGTGCACTGGCTGGAGTATTTCGACTTCGGCGCCGCCGGCAGCGCCGCGGAAATGGCCGGGCGCGAATTCGGTACCCTGGTCCACCAGTGGGGCGTGAGCGACCCCGCGGCCGCCGCGGCCGACCGCTATTCGCCCAGCGGTGCGCCCTACACGCACGCCGCACCGCCGAGCCAGCCTTCCCAGGGCTTCGCCGGGGCCATCTGGGGTCGCGAAACCACGCGGCTGCTGGCCAGCCACGTCGTGGGTTTTCCGCCGCCGCCGGGGCGCGTGGCGCCGAACCGCGTCGAACCCACCCAGCACTACCGCGACGACTTCAACAAGGTGCTGGCCAAGGGCGACATCAACCGCACACCCGGCCAGCCAGGCATCCGGACCCTGGCCGAGGAAGTGGTCGGCATTGCCTGGGGTTACGACGGCCCGCCGGAGCTGGGCACGCCGCCGCGCCTGTATATGCAGGTGGTGCTGACCGTGTTGGACCTGATCGAGGCCTCCAATCCCGGCCAGCTGTTGCCGCAGGACGAACTGGCCATCATTGCCGGCACCGCCATTGCGATGGCCGACGCGGGCGTGGATGCCTGGTTCTACAAATATTCACCGGCGCACATGATGTGGCGTCCCGCGGTGGGCATCCGCGAGGCCATTGCGGGCAACGGCGACGCCCATCCCAACTGGGTGCCGCTCGGCCGCCCCGACACCAATGGCTCCGGGCAGGGCCTGACACCCGACTTTCCCGCCTACCCGTCGGGTCACGCCACCTTCGGCGCGGCCGCCTTCCAGTTGTTGCGCCTGTTCCTGGCGCAAAAGGGCGTGGCCACCTTCGACGCCAACGGCGTGGACAACGTGCGCTTCGACTTCGTCTCCGACGAATTCAACGGTCGCAACAAGGACCCCAAGACCATGCAGCCGCGCGACCACCTGACGCTGGGCCTGGGCAGCCTGTGGCAGGCCATCGTCGACAACTCGGTCAGCCGCGTGTTCCTGGGCGTGCACTGGCAGTTCGACGGCATCACCCGGCGCAACGCGGCCGGCACTGACGACGAGTTCGGCGTGCCGCCAACACCGCGCGAACTGGGTCGCACGGGTGGTGTGTGGCTGGGGGCGCAGATCGCCAACCAGATCGCACCCAAGCTCGGGGTGTCGGCCGCCACCATTGCCGCCTCGGGTGTGAGCTGAGCTGAGCGGGGCGGGGCGGGGCGGTGCGGGGCGGCCGCCGCGTCCGGCTCAGCGATAGAACGCCTCGACCCGGCCCGTCAGCTTGATGAGCAGCGGCCGGCCCTTGCGGTCGACCGTGCGGCCGGCGGCCACCTTCACCCAGCCCTCGCTGACGCAATATTCCTCGACGTCCGATCGCTCCTTGCCGTTGAGGCGGATGCCGATCTCGTGCGCGAAGACGGCAGCCACGTGATGGGGGCTGCGCGGGTCCGTGCTCAGGCGGTCGGGCAAGGGGGGCGCTGGCTGGGCTTCGTTCATGGTGGGCTGCCTGTGGGTGGACGCGGATGAAGTGCGATTTTCCCTGACCGACCATTCTCTCGGCCGCAGGGAGCAGCCCAGGCATCAACCCAGGCACCCGCCCAGGCATCAGCCGACCACGAGCCGCCACGCCCGCGCCACCGCCGCTGGGTCGGTGAGCACGACGAAGGCCACACCCGCCAGCGCCCCGGCCACATGCGCGTCGTGATTGACGCGGCCGCGGGCCTGGCGCGCGGCGTACCAGCTGTAGGCCAGGTAGGCCAGCGCGAACAGCGGCGCGGGAATGGGCACCGGGATCGGCAGGATGAAGATCGAGGATGCCGGCGCGTAAACGATGGCCGCGAACAGCACCGCCAGAATGGCGCCCGAAGCGCCCAGGCAGCGGTAGCCCGGGTCGTGCCGGTGCTTGAAATAGGTGCCCACGCTGCTGACCAGCAGGCCGAAGGCGTACAGGGCGGCGAAGCGCGCGCTGCCGATCTGGCGCTCCAGCGCAAAGGCAAAGGCCCAGAACGTGAAGGCGTTGAAGAACAGGTGGCCCAGGTCGGCATGCAGGAAGGCACTGGTGACGGGTGTGGCGTACTCGCGCTGCCGGAACAGCCAGTAGGGGCGGAACAGGTTGCGCTCGACGATCGCGGGTGCCGTGTACAGGCCGGCCAGGCTGGCCACCACCATGGCCGCGAGCAGCACCCATGCAACCGGGTTGGCGGTGATCACTGCCATGGGGGACCGTGGCGCGGGGCCATGGGGCAGGGCGTGTGGGCAGGGGCTGGCATAACGGCCATCATCCCACGCGGCGGCACCGCGCCGGGTGGCCGCAGCCAGTCTCTATGATCCCCGCCATGAACCGCCGCCAGGCCTTCCTGCAACCCGCCGCAGCGGCCGCACTGGCGGCATGGACTGGCCGTTCATGGGCTGCCACGGTGCCCTCTTCGCCAGGCCTGAAAGTGCTGCGCCTGGCCAGCGAAAGCGAGACCGGCTTCGACCCCGCGCGCGTGGGCGACGTGCGTTCGCTGCGCATCACCTCGCACATCTTCGAGCCGCTGCTGGAATTCGACCCGCTGGCGCGGCCCGTCAAGCTGCGGCCGCGCACCGCCGCCGCCATGCCCGAGGCCGAGCCGGGCAGCGACTTCCGTATCTGGACGGTGCGGCTGCAGCCCGGCATCTTCTTCACCGACGACCCGGCCTTCGGCGGCCGGCCGCGCGAACTGGTGGCGGCGGACTACGCCTACAGCATCCAGCGCCTGGCCGACCCGGCCACCAAGAGCCCGGGCTGGAGCTCGATGGAGCAGGCCGGCATCAGCGGACTGGCCACGCGGCGGCGCGAGGCTGTCGAGCGCAAGCAGCCTTTCGACCACGAGCGCCCCATCGCCGGCCTGCAGGTGCTGGACCGCCACACGCTGCGCTTCGTGCTCGACGCCGGCCGGCCGCGCTTTCCGCAGTGGCTGGCCAGCGCCTCCACGGCGGCCGTGGCGCGCGAGGTGATCGAAGCCCACGGCGAGCTGTCCATGCAGCACCCGGTGGGCACGGGCCCGTTCGTCCTGGCCGAGTGGCGGCGCGCCTCGCGCATCGTGCTCGAGCGCAACCCGCTGTTCCGCGACCTGCGCTACCACGCCGAACCGGCCGCCGACGACGTCGAGGGCCAGGCCATCCTGGCGCGCCTGAAGGGCCGCCGCCTGCCCATGGTGAACCGCGTGGAGGTGGCCATCATCGAGGAGAAGCAGCCCACCTGGCTGGCCTTCCTGAATGGCGAAGTCGACTGGGTGGAACTGCCCGACGGCTTCACGCCCGTGGCCATGCCCGGCGGCAAGCTGGCGCCCCACCTGGCGAAGCGCGGCATCCGTGCCGAGCGCGTGGTGCTTCCTTCCACCTACTACACGATGTTCAACATGGAGCACCCGCTGGTCGGCGGCTATACGCCCGAGCGCGTGGCGCTGCGCCGAGCGGTCGGCCTGGCCATCGACGTGCAGCGCGAGATCACGCTGCTGCGCCACGGCTCGGCGGTGGCGGCACAGTCGCCGGTGGCCGTGCACCTGAGCGGCTACCAGCCGCAGTGGCGCAGCGAGATGAGCGACTACAACCCGGCCCGTGCCAGGGCCCTGCTCGATCTTTACGGCTGGCGCGACCGCAACGGAGACGGCTGGCGCGAAACGCCCGCAGGCGAGCCGCTGGTGCTGGAAGTGGCCACCCAGCCCAGCCAGGAGATGCGCCGCTTCGACGAACTCATGGAGCGCGACATGGGCGCCATCGGCCTGCACGTGGCGTTCCGCACCGCGACCTGGCCCGAACAGTACAAGGCGGCGCGCGCCGGCAAGCTGATGATGTGGTCGGTGAGCGGCCGCGCCAGCGCGCCCGACGGCATCGAAGGCCTGCTGCGCTACGACGGCGCCGCGGCCGGCGGCGTGAACCTCTCGCGTTTCGACCTGCCCGAGATGAACGCCACCATCGCAAAGCTGCAAGCACTGCCCGAGGGGCCGCAGCGCGAAGCCCTGTTCGACCACGCCAAGCGCCTGACCGTGGCCTGGATGCCGTACAAGCTGCGCACGCACCTGGCGGCCACCGCGCTGACCCAGCCCTGGCTGGTGGGTTTCCGGCGGCCGCTGTTCTGGAACAACTGGTTCGAGATGGTCGACATCGAGCCACACCCCGGGCACGACGCCCCTGCCGCATGAATGCCCTGCCTGCCCCGTTGCCGCTGATCCGCCCGCGCCGGCTGCGCGAAGGCGACACCCTGGGTCTGGTCAACCCCTCGGGTGCGGTCTACGAACGAGCGCCCTACGAGCAGACCCGCGAGGCACTGAAGGCACTCGGGTTCCAGGTGCGTGAAGCACCCCATGTGCGCGCGCGCTACGGCCACATGGCGGGCACGCCCGAGCAGCGCGCCAGCGATCTCCACACCCTGTTTGCCGACCCCGCGGTGGCCGGCGTGCTGGCCATCACAGGCGGCTCGGGCGCCAACCGCGTGCTGCCGCTGCTGGACTACGGGCTGATCGCACGCAACCCCAAATTCCTGGGCGGCTTCTCGGACCTCACGGCACTGATCTCGGCCGTGCACGTGAAGACCGGCCTCGTCACCTTCCACTCGCCGCTGGGCCGGTCTGACTGGAATGCCTTCAGCGCGGGGCATTTCAAGGCACTGCTGATGCAGGCGCAGCCGCACACGCTGCCGATTCCCGACCTGAAGAACGGGCCCTCGGGCGACGGCCCTGCAGCGCCGGAGAGTCGTTTCACCACGCTGCGCGGCGGCCGCGCGCGCGGCCCGCTCGTGGGCGGCAACCTGGCGGTGCTCACGTCGCTGGCCGGCACGCCTTACATGCCGCGGCTGGAAGGAGCGATCCTGTTCCTGGAAGACGTCAACGAATATATCTACCGCGTCGACCGCATGCTTTCCACGTTGCAGCTCGGCGGCGCACTCGCGCGCGTGGCCGGCGTGGTGCTGGGCGGGTTCACGAACTGCATGCCCAGCGAAGGCAGCTTCGGCACGCTGACGCTGGACGAGGTCTTCGACGACTATTTCGGCGCCCTGGGCGTGCCGGTGTTGCGCGGCATGCCCTTCGGCCACGTGAAGCGCAAGATCACGCTGCCGCTGGGCGTGCCGGCCGAACTGGACGCCGACGCCGGCACGCTGCGGCTGCTGGAGCCGGCGGTCGAATGATGCGCGCAACGAGGGTGCGCCACTCTTGGCATTGACGCCCGATTCGAATCCACACCCAACCCAACCCATGCAGCCGCTTCTTCCGTCGCAACTCGGTGCCCCGGCGCACGTTTCGCCGCTGCCCTTCGCCACGCCCGACGACCTGATGGTCCCCGCGCACATCCAGTGGGCGCAGGGAAAGCCGCCGCAGGACCTGGTGCTGTTCGAGAAGGCGGGTCCGCGCCGCAAGCTCTTCTTCGACCCGACGCACACGCGCGCGGCTATCGTCACCTGCGGTGGCCTGTGCCCGGGGTTGAACAACGTCATCCGCTCGGTGACGCGCGAGTTGCGTCGCGGCTACGGCGTGAGCTCGGTGCTCGGCATCCGCGGCGGCTATCGCGGGCTGGACCCGAGCCGCGGCCAGCCGCCGATCGAGTTGACCGACGACCGGGTCGAAGACATCCACAAGGAGGGCGGCACGATGCTGGGCACGTCGCGCGGACCGGTGGACATGGGCGTCGCGGTGGAATTCCTGCTCGCGCACGGTGTCAACGTGCTCTTCACCGTGGGTGGCGACGGCACCCAGCGCGGCGGCCACGCCTTGTTCGAGCAGGCGCGCGCCCGCGGTCACGCCCTGGCCGTGGTCGGCATTCCCAAGACCATCGACAACGACGTGCGCTACGTGTCGCGCACCTTCGGCTACGGCACCGCGGTGGCCGAAGCCGAGCGCGTGATCCAGAGCGCGCACACCGAGGCGCGCAGCGTCTTCAATGGTATCTCGGTGGTGAAGCTCATGGGGCGCCACGCCGGCTTCATTGCCGCCGCGGCCACGGTGGCCAACCAGGACGTCAATTTCTGCCTGGTGCCCGAAGTGCCCTTTGCGCTGGAAGGCGAGGGCGGCTTGCTGGCGGCGCTGGAGCGGCGGCTGCAACGCAAGCCGCACGCCGTGGTGGTGGTTGCCGAGGGCGCGGGCCAGGACCTGCTGGGCAGCGGCAGCGAGCGCGACGCCTCGGGCAACCTGAAATTGCAGGATGTGGGGCTGTTCCTGAAGGACCGCATCAACGCGCATTTCAAGGCGCGCGGCGTGGAGATGGTGCTGCGCTATTTCGACCCCAGCTACCAGATCCGCGGCTGCCCGGCCAATACCGAGGACGCATTGCTGTGCGACCGCATGGCCCGCCATGCCGTGCATGCCGCCATGGCGGGCAAGACCGGGCTCGTGATCAGCTTCCTGAATGGCCAGTTCGTGCACGTGCCCATCGCCGAGATCGCCCAGGGCGGCAAGCAGCTCGACCTGGAAGGCGAGCTGTGGCGCGCCGTGCTGTCCTGCACCGGCCAGTCCGCGGTGCTGGGTTGACAGGCAGCGTGCACCCCTGGGCGCCGCCGGCCCCTGCGCAGGGCTGGCAGCGCTGGCTGCCCGGCCTGGGCATGCTCAGGAACTACCGCCTGCGCTGGCTGCCCAACGACCTGATGGCCGGGTTGGTGCTGACCGCCATGCTGGTCCCCGTGGGCATTGCCTACGCGCAGGCCTCCGGCCTGCCCGGCATCCACGGCCTGTACGCCACCATCGTGCCCCTGCTGGTCTATGCGCTGTTCGGGCCCAGCCGCATCCTGGTGCTGGGGCCCGACTCTTCACTGGCCGCACTGATCCTGGCCGTGGTGCTGCCGCTGTCCGGCGGCGACCCGCTGCGTGCAGTCACGCTGGCCGGCATGATGGCCGTGGTGGCCGGCGTGGTGTGCATTGCCGCGGGCTTGCTGCGCCTGGGCTTCGTGACCGAGCTGCTGTCCAAGCCCATCCGCTACGGCTATATGAACGGCATCGCACTCACGGTGCTGATCAGCCAGTTGCCCAAGATGTTCGGCATCGGCATCGAAAGCCAGGGGCCGGGTCGGGACGTCTGGCACCTGGCCACGGCCGTGGCCAGCGGACAGACCCACTGGCCCAGCCTGGCCATCGGCGCAGGCTGCCTGGCGCTGATCCTGGGGTTGAAGCGCTTTCCCCGCATACCGGGCCTGCTGATCGCGGTGGTGCTGGCCACGCTGGCGGTGGGTGTGTTCGACCTCGCCGACGCCGACGTGAAGGTGCTGGGCGACCTGCCGCAGGGGCTGCCGCACTTCGTTCTGCCGTGGCTGAGCGGCGTGGACCTCCTCGCCGTGGTCGTCGGCGGCTGCGCGGTGGCGCTGGTGGCCTTTGCCGACACCAGCGTGCTTTCGCGCACCTATGCCGCGCGCACGCGCAGCGCCGTCGACCCCAACCAGGAGATGGTGGGTCTGGGCGCGGCCAACCTGGCCGCCGGCCTGTTCCAGGGCTTTCCCATCAGCAGCAGTTCATCGCGCACGCCGGTGGCCGAAGCCGCCGGCGCCAAGACCCAGCTCACCGGCGTGGTGGGCGCGCTGGCGGTGGCCTTGCTGCTGCTGGTGGCGCCGCAACTGCTGCACTCGCTGCCCACCAGTGCCCTGGCGGCGGTGGTCATCGCCTCGGCGATCGGCCTCTTCGAAATTGCCGACCTGCGGCGCATCTTGCGCATCCAGCCCTGGGAGTTCTGGCTTTCGATGGCCTGCTTCGCCGGCGTGGCGGTCTTCGGCGCCATTCCCGGCATCGGGCTGGCGGTGGTGCTGGCGTTGATCGAATTCCTGTGGGACGGCTGGCGCCCGCACTTCGCCGTGCTCGGCCGCGTGGACGGCATCCGCGGCTTCCACGATATCAAGCGCTACCCGCAGGCGCGCCACGTGCCGGGGCTGCTGCTGTTCCGCTGGGACGCGCCGCTGTTCTTTGCCAATGCCGACCTCTTCCAGCGCAGCGTGCTGCAGGCCATCGGCGGCGAACCCGGTCCCGTGAAGCGCGTGGTGGTGGCGGCCGAGCCGGTGACCAGCATCGACGTGACCTCGGCCGATATGCTGAGCGAACTGGCGCACACGCTGCGCCACGCCGGCGTGGAACTGCATTTCGCCGAGATGAAGGACCCGGTGAAGGACAAGCTGATCCGCTTCGAGCTGATCGAGCAGCTGGGCGCCGGCATCTTCCACCCCACCGTGGGCGCGGCGGTGGACGCCCACCTGGCCGACCACGGCGTGGACTGGACGCCCTGAGCGCGTGCCGGGCGCTTCAGCTCTGCAGCAGGATCGTGCGCAGGGTGCCGCCGGCGAGCGGCCTGCCGATGAGCGCCAGGCGGGCCACACAGGCTGGCCACGCCTTGAGCGCCCTCGGCCGCCGTGATAGCGTCGCTGGCCGGTCGAGCAGGCTGGCGCATTCAAGAGAAACGCACCAGGTTGACGCGGCATGCAAACAATACCCAGGCGGTGGCACCCGGCCGGTGCGGGAGTTCACTCATGCAGATCGTGGTTGCCAATCCGAAGGGGTTCCGTGCCGGGTTGGAACGCGCCATCCGCGCCGTCGAACGAGCGCTCGACGACTTCGGCGCGCCCGAGCACATCGCTTTGATGCTGCCGCGCGAACCGAAGCGTCCAGGCACGCTCGCGGCCGGAGCCCGCCCGGCGGCAGTGGCGCCCGCGGTTTTCATGCGGGCCACCGGAGCCGCGGCATGAACGGCGAAGGCCCTGTCCGGGTGGCGGTGATCGGCAGCGGCTGCGCCTCGGTGGCCGCGGCCTTCGAGCTGACGCGCCCGGAACATGGCGGCCGCTACCAAGTCACGATCTACCAAACCGGTTGGCGCATGGGCGGCAAGGGCGCCTCGGGTCGCGGGCCTGCGGGGCGCATCGAGGAGCACGGGCTGCATGTCTGGCTGGGCTTCTACGAAAACGCCTTCCGCTTGTTGCGCGAGTGTTATGCCGAACTCGGCGGCGACCCCGCCGGCCACCCCTGCGCGCACTGGCGCGACGCCTTCTTCGACGCGCCGCTGGTGGGCATGGTCGACCCGGCGGAAGCCGGCGGCTGGGTGCGCTGGACCTCGTACTTTCCGCCCGCACCCGGCCTGCCCGGCGACGCGTTGGAGCCGGGCAGCAACCCGTTCACCCTGCGCAGCTACCTGGCCCATGTGGCGGCACTGCTGAAGACGCTGCTGATGGACTTGCAGACGCGGCCGGCCGAGGCGCCGGCGGTCGCGGCCGCGCTGGATGCCCACGACGACCCGCCGCCCGAGACGCTGGTGGAGTCGCTGGCCGCGCAGTGCGCCGACTGGCTGCGGCTGGGTGCGCTGGCCGCCGCCGCGGCACTGATCGAGGCTGCCGCACTGGTCGAGGTGGTGGTGCGTGCGCTGCCGGGCTATCCCGAGAACGTGGCGCTGCGGCTGCTGTACGGCCTGGCCGGCATCGTGCGCGCGCAGCTAGAAGGCCTGATGTGCGCCGACGCCGGCGTGCGCTGCAAGTGGGAGATCATCGACCTGGTGCTGGCCATCCTGGTCGGCTCGGTGCGCTTCAAGCTGCTGCTGGCGCCGCGCGGGCTGGAAGCCATCGACGACTACGAGTGCCGCGACTGGCTGCGCATGAACGGCGCCTCGGAGCGTTCGCTGCAAAGCCCCTTCGTGCGCGGGCTGTACGACCTGGCGCTGGCCTATGAAGACGGCGACCCGCAGCGCCCCGGGCTGGCCGCCGGCCAGGCCTTGCGCGGCTCGCTGCGCATGTTCTTCACCTATCGCGGCGCCATGTTCTGGAAAATGCGCGCCGGCATGGGCGACGTCGTCTTCGCGCCCTTCTACGAGGTGCTCAAGCGCCGCGGCGTGCAGTTCCGCTTCTTCCACCGGCTGGAAAACGTGCGGCTGGCCGACGACGCTGCGCTGGCCCCCGGCGAGAAGCCGTATGTGCAGGCGCTGGAATTCGACGTGCAGGCGCATGTCGCCGGTGGTGGCGAATACCAGCCGCTGGTGGGCGTGTTGGGTCTGCCGTGCTGGCCCGCGCAGCCCGACCATTCGCAACTGGTCGACGGCGAGCGCCTGCAGCGCGAAGGCTGGGCCTTCGAGTCGCACTGGGACCGCCGCCGCGTGGACCACTGCAGGCTGGAAGTGGGGCGCGACTTCGACTTCGTGGTGCTGGGCGTGAGCATTGGCGCCATTCCCCATGTCTGCAAGGAGATCCTGGCGCGTGACGCCCGCTGGCGCTCGATGGTGCAGCACGTGAAGACGGTGGCCACGCAGGCCTTCCAGGTGTGGCTGAACGAGGACATGGCGCAGCTCGGCTGGCCCGGGCCGGCCGTCACGCTGTCGGCCTTCGTCAAGCCTTTCGACACCTGGGCCGACATGCGCCACGTGCTGCCGCTGGAGGACTGGCGCGCGCCGCCCAAGGCGGTGGCCTATTTCTGCAACGTGCTGGCCGATGCCGAGTCCGCGCCGGGCCGCGACGACAGCGGCCACCCCGCGGCGCAGCGCGAGATCGTGCGGCGCCACGGGGTGCGCTTTCTCAACGAGCAGGTGCACCACCTGTGGCCGCAGGCGGTTCATCCGCCGGGGCAGTTCCGCTGGGAGTTGCTGGTGGACGGAACGGCCGACGGGCAGGGTGCGGCGCAGGCCGACGGTGCGGCCGCGCCGCTCGAGGGCGAAGCCCGCTTCGCCACCCAGTACTGGACCGCCAATGTCAACCCCAGCGACCGTTATGTGCTGGCGCTGCCGGGCAGCATGAAGCACCGCATCTCGCCGCTGGACAACAGCTACGACAACCTCACCATCGCCGGCGACTGGACCGACTGCGGCTTCAACGAAGGCTGCGTCGAGGCCGCCGTCATGTCCGGACGGCTGGCCGCGCACGCCATTTCGCAGTCGCCGCCGCTGGAAGACATCATCGGATACGACCACCCATGAACACCGAGAACCCCGCCGTGGCCGCCACGCCCGACCCTGCCGCTGCCCAGACCCGGGACAACAGCTCGGATGACAGCCCGGCCCATCATGCCGCCGCCGCCGCCGCGCCCGCCACGGCCAGTGTGCGTCGGCGGCGGCCGGAGCTCGCGCGCTCCGCGCCGCACCGTCACGCCGCAACCCTGCTGCGTGCCTCGGTTTCGCCCGCCGGCGAGACGGCCAGTGCTGCGGCGGACGCCGCCAATCCGGCCGATGCCGGCGCTGCACACGCCGAGGGCCCCGTGGCGCTGGGCGTGCGGCTGGGCTATCAGGTCATCGAGGAGCAGATCCTGCTGGGCCAGAAGCTGGCGCGGCGGCTGGGCCGCAAGGCGTCGCAGGCCGTGGGCGGGGCCGGTGCGGCCTGGGCCGCCGGTGGCGCGGCATCCGCAGCCGAGTCCGCCCCGACAGCGGGTGCTGCGCCCGGGGCGGCAGGGGCCGGGGCAGCGGGCGAGTTCAACGAGCTGCTCGACCGCGTGGTGCACCTGTACAAGGATCTCGGCGCCCTGTGTTTCGACGCCGTCGAGACCGTGGCGCGCAACCCGGTGCTGCGCGCCGGGGTGGCGCGCCTGGCGGCTGGCGCCGCGGCCGCGGCGCCGGCCGCGCGAACCGGCGCCGAAGCGGGCGCAGAAACGAATGCCGGTGCGCGTGCCGGTGCGGATGCCGAAGCGCAAGGCGGCGGCTTTGCGGTGGACATCCGCTGCAGCCGCCGCGTCCAGGTCACGCTCGACCTGCGGCTGCGCACGGGCCCGGGT
>JAABPT010000445.1 GCA_011391855.1 Burkholderiales bacterium | reverse complement strand
GTATTCACGCCGTGTGTGGCGTTGGGCAGGAAGACCAGATCTTCGCCGCGTGCGCCCAGATAGGCACCGAGCCGCTGCCGCGCAGCGGCCAACAAGGCCGCCGAGCGGCGGCCCAGGAAGGCCACCGGATTGCGTTCCAGGTCCAGCTGCCAGCGCTGGTAAGCCTCGAATACCGGTTTCGGGCAGGCACCGTAGGAGCCGTGGTTGAGGAAGACGATGTCGGGGTCGAGCAGGAAGGCGTCGCGCATGAGGACGGCAGTTTCGCAGCTTGCGACAGGGCACCAGGGCGGGGTGGCGCCGGTGGGTCAGAATCCCGGCCATGGCCACCGGAAGCTTGCTCCTTCTCCTCGACGATATCGCCACCGTGCTGGACGACGTGGCCGTGCTCAGCAAGGTGGCGGCCAAGAAGACCGCCGGCGTGCTGGGCGATGACCTGGCGCTCAACGCGCAGCAGCTCACCGGCTTCAGCGCCCAGCGTGAACTGCCCGTGGTGTGGGCGGTGGCCAAGGGCTCGTTCATCAACAAGGCGATCCTGGTGCCGGCGGCGCTGGCGATCAGCGCCTTCGCGCCCTGGGCGGTGACGCCGCTGCTGATGGTGGGCGGCGCCTTCCTGTGCTACGAGGGTTTCGAGAAGATCGCGCACCGTTTCCTGCCCGGCGGCCATGATGAAAGGCCGCCGCTGCAAGAGCGGGCGCGTGTGCTCACCGACCCCGCGGTGGACCTGGTGGCGCTGGAGCGCGACAAGATCAAGGGCGCGGTGCGCACCGATTTCATCCTCTCGGCCGAGATCGTGGCCATCACGCTGGGTACGGTGGCCGCGGCGCCGTTCAGCACCCAGCTGGCGGTGCTGTCGGGCATTGCGGTGGCGATGACGGTGGGCGTCTACGGCTTCGTGGCCGGCATCGTGAAGCTCGACGACCTCGGTCTGTGGCTGAGCGGGCGCGACAGCGGCGCGGCGCAGGCGCTCGGCCGCGGCATCGTGCGTGCCGCGCCGTGGCTGATGAAGGCGCTGTCGGTGGCCGGCACGGCGGCGATGTTCCTGGTGGGCGGCGGCATCCTCGTGCACGGCGTGCCGGCGCTGCACCACGCCGTGGTGGACGCCGTGCAGGGCTTCGGCGCCACAGCACAGGCGCTGCTGCCGCAGCTGGCCAACGCCCTGGTCGGTGTGGTCGCCGGCGCCCTGGTGCTGGCTGCCGTGACGCTGGTGCAAAGGCTGCGGCGCGCGACCTGAAGGCAGCCCGATCGCGAACTGGGCGCGAACTGGGCGCAGACGGGGTGCAAACGGGCCGCGAAGCCGGCGCTATTTACCTTCGATGCCCAGCAGCTCCACCTCGAACTGCAACACCGCATTCGGCGGAATCAAGCCGCCGGCACCGCGTTCGCCGTAGGCGATGGCCGCCGGGCAGGTGAGCCGGGCCTGGCCGCCGACCTTCATGCGCTGCACGCCTTCGGTCCAGCACTTGATGACGCGGTTGAGCGGAAAGGTGGCCGGCTGTCCGCGCGAATGGGAACTATCGAACTCGCGCCCGTCGGGGAAGCTGCCGCGGTAGTGCACGCGCACGGTGTCGGTGGCCAGCGGGCCGGCACCGGTGCCTTCCTTGACGCTGCGGAAGACCAAGCCGCTGTCGGTGACGACCGCGCCCTTTTCGGCGGCGGCGCGGGCCAGCGGGTCGCCTTGCGCGATGCCCGCGCCCGGCAGGGCCAGCGCGATGGCGGTTGCGGCCCAAGCGGCGGCGGGGAAGCGGAATCGACGGTTCACGGGTCGTGCCTTCTGTTCGTGGGGTTGAAATGGGAACCGATGATCGCAGCATGCAGGCGCGGCCCGCACCAATGCGGGCCGGGCTTTCAGCTCGACCAGCTGTCGCGCAGCGACGTGATGCGGTTGAACACCGGGCGGCCCGGCGCGTGCTCCACGCGGTCGGCGACGAAATAGCCGTGGCGTTCGAACTGGAAGTGGCGCTCGGGCGCCACGCCGGCCAGCGCCGGCTCCAGGTAGGCCGTCACCACCTGCTTGCTGCGCGGGTTGAGCACCTCGCGGAAATCGCGCCCGCCGGCGTCGGGCTGCGCTTCGGTGAACAGCCGGTCGTACAGCACCACGGTGGCCGGCACGGCTTCGTGCACGCCGACCCAGGTGACGGTGCCCTTGACCTTCACCGCGTCGGCGCCCGGCGTGCCGCTCTTCGTATCGGGCAGCACGCGCGCCAGCACCTTGCTGACCTGGCCGCTGGCGTCCTTCTCGCAGCCCGTGCATTCCACCACCACGCCGTATTTCAGGCGCACCTTGTTGCCGGGCACCACGCTGCCGTCGGCCAGCGTCCGCGGCGGAAACAGGCGGAAGAAGCCCTTGGGCGGCACTTCGGCGAAATCGTCGCGCTCGATCCAGACCTGCTGCGCCAGCCCGAACTGCCGCATGCCGAGTTCTGGGTGCAGCGGGTGCGCCGGGGCCTGGCAGGGTTCGACATGACTTTCGCCGTAAACCTCGGCCCAGTTCGTGAGTTCGAGCCGCAGCGGGTCGAGCACGGCCATCGCGCGCGGCGCCTGGCCTTCCAGGTCGGCGCGCAGGCACTGGTCGAGCACGGCGTAGTCGATCCAGATATTGGTCTTGCTGGCACCCGTGCCGTCGGCCATGGCGCGGATCGAGGCTGGCGTATAGCCGCGCCGGCGCATGCCGAAGAGGGTGGGCATGCGCGGGTCGTCCCATCCGCTGACGATGCCCTCGGCCACCATCTCGCGCAGCTTGCGCTTGCTGGTGACCACGTAGCTCAGGTTCAGGCGGCCGAATTCGTACTGCTTCGGCAAGGGCCGCGCCAGCAGTCCCAGGTCGGCCAAGTGCTCCAGCAGCCAGTCGTAGAACGGCCGCTGGTCCTCGAATTCCAGCGTGCAGAAACTGTGCGTGATGCACTCCAGCGCGTCCTCGATCGGGTGCGCATAGGTGTACATCGGGTAGAGGCACCAGGCGTCGCCCGTGTTGTGGTGCGTGGCGTGCTTGATGCGGTACAGCGCCGGGTCGCGCAGGTTGATATTGGGCGAACCCATGTCGATCTTTGCGCGCAGCACCGCGGCGCCGTCGGGCAGAAGACCGGCCTTCATCTCGCGCAGGCGCGCCAGGTTCTCGGCCGGCGTGCGGCTGCGGAACGGGCTGTCGGTGCCGGGCGTATTGAAGTCGCCGCGGCTGGCGCGCATGGCGTCCGCACTCTGCTCGTCCACGTAGGCCAGGCCGGCGGTCACCAGCGCCTCGGCGGCGCGGTACATGAAGTCGAAATAGTCGCTGGCGTAGTACAGGTGGGAGACCTTACCCTGGGGGCCGCCCACGGTCCAGTCGAAGCCCAGCCAGTGCACGGCCTCGACGATGGCGTCCACGTATTCCTGCTCTTCCTTCTCGGGGTTGGTGTCGTCGAAGCGCAGGTGGCACACGCCGCCGTAGTCACGCGCCAGGCCGAAGTTCAGGCAGATGCTCTTGGCGTGGCCCACGTGCAGGTAGCCGTTGGGCTCGGGCGGAAAGCGCGTGCGGATGCGGGCCGGGTCGGGCGTGCCGGCGGCATGGTGCGCGGCGTCGCCAGGGCTGCCGCCGAAGCGGCGGCCGACATGCGTGCCGGCCTCGAGGTCGCGTTCGATGATGCCGCGCAGGAAGTTGGCGGCCTTGGGGGCGGAGGTCGGGAGGGCGTCGTTGGCCATGCGGGGGCGCAGCAGGAGTTGCATCGATTCTATCGACCGGCCCCTGTGCGCAACGCATGTCCCCCAAGGTGGGCGCAGGGCTGTGCGACGATGCGCTAAGCCGCCATGACCCGCGCTTCACCCCACCCGCACCCCGCGCATCCGAGACCGTGCCGGAGCGCCGCGCTGGGCCTGCTGGCGCTGGCCCTGGCTGCACCGGCCGGTGCCGAGCAGCCGCTGTGGGAACTGGGCCTGGGCGTGGCGGGCCTGAGCGTGCCGCACTACCGCGGCAGCGATCAGGTCCACCAGTGGCTGCTGCCGGTGCCATTCGGGGTCTACCGCGGCGATATCCTGCGCGCCACGCGCGACGGCGCCCGTGCCGTGCTGCTGGAAACCGAACGCGTCGACTTCGACATCAGCGTCTCTGCCAGCCCGCCCACGCGCAGCAGCGACAACGACGCGCGCAGCGGCATGCCCGACCTGGATGCCGCCGCCGAGATCGGACCCAACCTCAAGCTCAAACTGGCACGTGGCGCGGGCTGGGAGCTCCAGCTACGGTTGCCGCTGCGCGCGGTGTTCACGCTGGGCTCGGACATGCGCGGCATCGGCTGGACCGCGACCCCCGCGCTCGACCTCGACCTCGAAATGCGCGGCTGGGATATCGCCGTACGCGCCGAAGGGCTGGCCGCCACCCGCGACAACCATGCCTACTACTACGACGTGCTGCCTGCGTACGCCACGGCCGAGCGGCCCGCGCACAGCGCGCCCGGCGGCGCCGCAGGCTGGGCCCTGTGGCTGGGTGCGTCGCGGCGTTTCGGCATGCTGTGGGTGGGTGGTTTCCTGCGCTCCGACGACGTTTCATGCGCTGCCTTCGAAGCGAGTCCGCTCGTACGACAGCGGCGCAGCCTGACCGCCGGGCTGGCGCTGAGCTGGGTGCTGCTGGCCTCGCAGACCCGGGTGGCGGGCAACCGCTGAGTGCCGGCAAGGCCTCAGTCGCGCCGCAGGCGGGCGCGGATGAGCTCCACGCGCCTGCGGTTGGCGCCCAGGTCGCTGCGGCCCAGGCGCGAGGCCGATCGCACCTGTACTGCGCCGGCCGCGCGGTCGAGCCAGAACTCGGCGTCGTCGGTGAACTTCATCCACGGTGTGGTGAATTCGGCGCGCAGGTAGTCGCCGTCGAAGCTGACGATGCGCGCGCCCGGCATGGCGGCCACGGTGTCGTGCAGGCGCTGCATCGTCGCCGGGCCGTCGCCCACCAGGGGCAGCGGCGCTATGGCCGCGGCCTCGCGCCGAGGGTGGTGCGGCCACAGGCCGGCCTGGCTGCTGACGCTGTTGTCGGTGCTGGAAGGCGCCATGAACCGGCTGTCCTTCAGCCCCAGGCCGCTGGGCGCGTGGCCCTGCAGCAAGCCCATCTGGCCGGCCAGCACGGCCAGCAGCACCAGCGCCAACAGACCGGTCAGGCCGGTCAGGCCGGTCAGGCCGGTCAGGCCCCACTTCAGCACGCTCATCGGCACTCTCCGGGCTGCGACTGCCCCCGAGCATTCTGCCGTGCTGGCAACATGCAGGCCGTGGGAGCAGCGAAGTGAACGCCATCGCGGCACTGCCGCGGCTGCTGGCCGGCAGCGCGGCCGTGCTGTGCATGGCGCTGGCCGGCGCCGCTGGGTTGCCGCACGCGCCCGATGCCGTGGCAGCGCGCTTTCCCGCACCCGCCACGGTCTACGACACCCCCGGCCTGCAGCCTGGCCGCGACGGCTTCACGAGCAACGAGGAATTGCACGAAGCGATGCACGAACTGGCGGCACGGCCGCAAGGACCACGGCTGCTGACTGCAGGCCGCTCGGCAGGCGGCGTGGCGATCGAGGCGCTGCACTTCTCGCGCGGGCCGGGCCGGCCGGCGGTGCTGCTGGTGGGCCAGCAGCACGGTGACGAGCCGGCCGGTGCCGAGGCCTTGCTGGCGGTGGCGCGGCGGCTGGCCACGCCGGCCTGGGCGGTGGTGCTGGACCGCATCGACGTCGTGGTGCTGCCGCGTGCCAACCCCGACGGCGCGGTGCTGGGCCTGCGCTGGGGCCTGCACGGTGTGGATATCAACCGCGACCACCTGCTGCTGCGCTCGCCCGAGGCACGTGCGATCGCGCTGCTCGTGCGCGCCTACCGGCCGCTGGTGGTGGCGGACCTGCATGAATACCCGGTTCGCGGCTTGTACCGCGAACGCTTCAACGCACTGCCGCGGCACGACCTGCTGCTGCAGTACGCCACCGCGGCCAACGTGCCGGCCGCGCTCTCGGGTGCGGCTGAAGCCGGGTTCCGCCAGCCGCTGCTGCGGGCGTTGGCGCTCGAGGGGCTCAGCGCCGACTGGTTCCACGCCCCGGTCGATACGCCGGGCGAACGACGGCTGGCGATGGGCGGCCCGCAGCCCGACACCCTGCGCAACGTGCAGGGGCTGGGCCACGCCATCAGCTTTCTGTTGGAGACACGCGGCCTCGGCCTGAACCGCACGCAGTTGCAGCGCCGCGTGCACAGCCACGTGGTGGCGGTGCGCAGCCTGCTGCAAAGCGCGGCCGAACAGGCCAGCGCGCTGCAGGCCCTGAGGCTGCAGCTCGACGCGCAAGTGGCGGGACTGGCCTGCCGCGGCGACATGGTGGTGCTGGCCGCACCGACGCCGACGCGGCGCGACATGCTCATGCTCGACCCGGTGACGGGTGCCGACAAATGGGTGCCCGTGCTGTGGGACAACTCGCTGGAACTGGAGCCGGTGATCCAGCGTTCCCGGCCCTGCGGCTACTGGTTGGCCGCCGAGGCTGCCGCGGCGGTGCAATTGCTTCAGGACCTGGGCGTGGCGGTGCAGCGGCTGGACACGGACACGCTGGTGCAGGCCGAGGCCTGGCGCGAGACGGCGCGCGCCAGCGTCGTGCGGCCCGACGCCCGCGGCGGCGTTGACGACGGCTTGGGCGTGCGTCTGGTTCGGGTGGTCACCGAAGCGGCGCCGCTGGCGGTGGCGGCCGGCAGCTGGTGGGTATCGTTGGACCAGCCGTTGGCGAATCTGGTGATCGCGGCGCTGGAGCCCGACACGCCCGGGAGTTGGTTCGCCCAGCGTGTGCTGCCGGCGCTGGCCAGCGCGGCGCGGGTGATGGCGGCACCGGACCCGGCGCTGCCGGCGCGGGCTTCGACGGGATCGGCCGGCACCACGGTGCCCGCTGTATCGGCAGTCCCCGCAGAATCGGCGCCATCGGCGCCATCGGCTGCATCAGCGGCAGCTGCGACATCGGCCGCGTCGGCCGGGCAGGCTGGAACCGGCGCGAAGTAGTCGTCGCTCCAGCCATTCAGGCCGACCAGAGCGCAGCCATCGCACCGGCAAATTCGGCAGCAAAGTCGGCTGCCAGGCCGCCGGGCACCGCCGCGCCGCCGAGGTGCCTGCCATCCGCCACGACTCGGCAGCCTGCCACCCACACCTCGCGCAGCGCCGGTGCGTCGGTGGCAAAGACCAGCGCGTCCAGCGCGTGACTTGCCGGCACGCCCAGCAGGCCGGGGGCCTGCGTGTTCAGCACCAGCAGGTCGGCACGCGCGCCGGGCAGCAGGCCCCAGGCGGGCAGGCCGGCTGCCGCGGCGCCGCCTTGCAGCATGCGTTCGAACAAGCGCGCCGCGGTGGCACCTTCGTGCAGCGCCGGTGCAGCCGCCACGTTGCGCTGTCGCAGCAGCAGCCGCTGACCATGGTCGAGCCAGCGCAGTTCCTCGGCCCAATTGCGGCACACGTTGCTGTCCGAGCCCAGCGTCAGCGGCACGCCCGCGGCCAGCCAGCGCGGCAGGTCGGCCAGCCCGTCGCCCAGGTTGGCCTCGGTGCTGGGGCAAAGCACCACGCCAGCCCCGCTGGCGGCCACGGCGTCGATCTCGTCCGGCAGCGCGTGCGTGGCGTGCACGAGTTGCCAGCGCGCGTCGAGCAGCCCTTCGTGCGCCAGCCAGTCGATTGGGCGCGCGCCCGTGGCAGCCAGGCAGTCGTCGACCTCGGCGGTCTGCTCGGCGACATGGATGTGGATGGGGCCGCTCTCGCCCTGCAGCCGCCGCGCCAGTGTGTGGATGGAGGCCGGCGCCGCGGCGCGCAGCGAGTGGATCGCCACGCCGGCATTCACCTGCGGCAACTGCCAGGCCCGAATGCCGTCGCGCAGCGCCAGTACCGCCTCGACGTCCGTGGCGAAGCGCCGCTGGTCGGGCCGCAGCCGCGGCAGCGTGAAGCCTGCACGTTCGTACAGCACCGGCAACAGCGTGAGGCCGATGCCGGTGGCTGCAGCCGCGTCGGCCAGGGCGCGGCTCATGGCCAGCGGGTCGGGGTAGGGCTGGCCGCTTTCGTCGTGGTGCAGGTAGTGGAATTCGCACACCTGCGTATAGCCGCCGCACAGCAGTTCGGCATACAGCTGCGCCGCCACCGCGCGCAGTTGTGCCGGCGTGATGCGCAGCGCCACGCCGTACATGCGGTCGCGCCAGGACCAGAAGTCGTCGTGTTCGCTGGTGCGGCGCTCGGCCAGGCCGGCGAAGGAGCGCTGGAAGGCGTGGCTGTGCGCGTCCACCAACCCCGGCAGCACCGGGCCGGGCAGCACCGTGGCCTGGGCAGGGGCTGGGATGCCGGCGCGAATGTCGAGCCAGTGGCCGTCGGCGCCGGCGTGCAGCAGCACGGACTCAGCCCAGCGCCCGGCAATCCAGGCGCGCGGCGCCCATAGGAGCGTTCCCGGCGTTCCCGTTGTAACGGCGCCGGTCACGGCCGCCATTCCAGCATCGCCTGCACCAGGCGTCGCAACAGCGGCGTGACTTCGGCGGCGCGCGCGTCGTGCCAGCGGTAGGGCGGTGTCTCGTCCATGTAGGCGCGCCAGCACATCTCCAGTTGCACGGCATGAATGCCCTGCTGCGGGCGGCCGTATTCGCGCGTGATGTGGCCGCCCTTGAAGCGGCCGTCGACGACGTGGCTGTAGGCGGGATGCGCGGCAAGCACGGCGGCCAGCGCGTCGCGCAGCGCGGGCGCGCAACTCGTGCCGTCCACAGTCCCCAGGTTCAAATGCGGCAGCGTGCCTTCGAAGAGCCAGGGCAGTTCGCTCTTGATGCTGTGGCTGTCGAAGAGCACGGCGTGGCCATGCACCGCGTGCAGGCGCGCGAGCTCTTCGCGCAAAGCGTCGTGGTAGGGCTGCCAGTACAGCGCAACGCGGCGACGGATTTCGGCTTCGTCGGGCGCCTGGCCTTCGCGGTACAGCGGCTCGCCGGTGAAATGCCGCGTGGGGCACAGCTCGGTATTGTTCTGGCCGGCATACATGGGCCGGTTGTCGCTGGGCCGGTTCAGGTCGACCAGATAGCGGCTGTGGCGCGGCACGATCAGGCTGGCGCCCAGGTCGGCTGCGAAAGCGTAGAGGCGGTCCAGGAACCAGTCGGTGTCCTCGACCTGCAACGCGCGCTCGGAATAGCGGGGCTGCTGGTCGGCAGGGATCAGCGTGCCCACGTGCGGAAAGCTCACGAGCAGCGGGCCCGTGCCGCGATGCAGGGTGAAGACGCCTTCGATCATGGGCCGGTCCTGCGCGCTGTGCACTTCGGGCGGCTCTGTCCGTGACGCGCACGTCTCGTCATGACTCCATCCTTTGCACCCCGCCGCGCACCACGCGCCGGCAGGGGTTGTGGCCGAAGCGGTACGCCATTTCGCGCGGGTGGTCGGCGTCCCAGACCACGAAATCGGCGCGCTGCCCGGCGGCCAGCATGCCGCGGTCGTGCAGGCCCAACGCGCGGGCGGCATGCGTGGTGACGCCGCGCCAGGCTTCCTCGGGCGTCAGGCGAAACAGCGTGCAGGCCATGTTCAGCATCAGCAACAGGCTCAGGCAGGGCGACGAACCGGGGTTGTGGTCGGTGGCGATGGCCATCGGCACGCCGGCCTCACGCAGCGCGGCCACGGGTGGCAGCTTCGTTTCGCGCAGGAAGTAGTAGGCGCCGGGCAGCAACAGGGCCACGGTGCCGGCGGAGCGCATGGCGGCGATGCCGTCGGCCGAGAGGTGCTCCAGATGGTCGCAGCTCAGTGCGCCGTAGCGGGCCGCGAGCGCCGCACCACCCTGGTCGCTCAGCTGCTCGGCATGCAGCTTCAGCGGCAGGCCCAGGCGCTGCGCGGTGACGAAGATGCGCTCGGTCTGCGCCGGCGTGAAGCCGATGGTGTCGCAGAAGGCGTCCACCGCGTCGACCAGGCCTTGGCTTTGCTGGCCAGCCAGCCAGGTGCAGGCGTCGGTGATGTAGTCGTCGGCGCGGCCCTCGTATTCGGGCGGCAGCGCGTGGGCGGCCAGCGAGGTGGTGCGCACGCTCAGCGGCAGTTCGTGGCCCAGGCGGCGCGCCACGGCCAGGCAGCGCGCTTCGTGCTGCTCGGTCAGGCCGTAGCCGGACTTGATCTCGATGGTGGTCACGCCTTCGCGCATGAGCGTTCGGGCGCGTGCCGCGGCGCTGGCGAAGAGTTCCTCGTCACTGGCGGCGCGGGTGGCCGCCACTGTGGCGCGGATGCCGCCGCCGGCCCGTGCGATGGTTTCATAGCTGGCACCTTGCAGCCGCAGCTCGAACTCGGCGGCGCGGTCGCCGCCGTAGACGAGGTGCGTGTGGGCGTCGATCAGCCCCGGCGTGACGAGGGCACCGCCCAGGTCGTGCTCGGCGTCCGGCCGCAGCCCGGCTGGCAGTTCGCTCTGCGGGCCGACCCAGAACAGGCTGTGCCCCTGCACCACCAGGGCGCCGTCTTCGATCCAGCCCCAGCCCCGGCCCGGCGCCAGCGTGGAGATGCGGCCGCGCCGCCACAGAGTGAGCGTCATCGGGTCTCCAAGGTGAGCCACCAGGCACGGCCGGCGGACTGCAGCGCCCAGGGCAGGGCTGGCGGCATGAAGTCGCTCCGCTCGGCCCACAGCAAGGTGCCGGCGGCCAGCGGCTCGGTCTGCTCACCCAGGTCGATCAGTACCTCGTCGGCCACGTAGAGGGCGCGCCAGCGCAAGCTGCCGTCGGCGCGGCTGCCGGCGTGGGCGGGCCGCATCGACGCCACGCCCGGTCCGCGGCGGTGCATCAGGTTCAGGTCGAGCGTCGGCCCTTGCAGCAGCCGGCAGGTCGGCGCTGCTTCGCCTGCGAAATGCAGGGGTGGATCGCCGGGCCGCAGCGCGGTGGCGCGGCTGGCCCAACCCAGTTCGACGCCTGCACCTCCGATCACCGCGAACCAGCGTTCGACACCGGGAAACGGCGAGAAGGGGCCGTCGCCGGAAATTTCGGCCACGCTCACGCGCAACAGCCAGTCGGCGGGCTGCGGCCAGGCCAGCAACTCGCGCGTGACGCCGCCGCCGTTGCGCCAGGGCTGGGGCGTCACGTCGGCCAGGCGTACGCGGTGGCAGCTCATGGCGTGAAGCTGCCTTCGACGACATACCGCGAGCCCGGGTGCACCAGGCGGGCGATGGTGATGGCAGCGTCGCGCGTGAAGGTGCGGCGCACGACGACCAGGCACGGGTCGCCCGCGTCGATCTGCAGCAGGCGCGCTTCCTGAGTCGTGGGCCGCGCCGCTTCCACCGCAAATTGCGCGCGCCACAGCGCCGTGGTCTCGAACAGCACGTGCGTGGGCGTGGTGCGCGTGAAGTCGGCCTGCAGGTAGCCGGGCGCGCAGGCGGGGTTCACGTAGCGGTCCTCGCACTGCAGCGGCACGCCGTTCTCGAAATGCACGATCAGCGTGTGGAAGACCTCACTGCCCGTCGGCACGCCCAGCTGCGCTGCCAGCGCAACGGCAGCCGATTCGGCGCGCTGCAGGTGCACCTCGGCATGGTGGCGGTGGCCGCGGGCTTCGATCTCTTCCTGCAGGTCGCGGATGGTGAGCGTGGACGACACCCGGTGCAATGGCGCGGCGAAGGTGCCCACACCCTGGCTGCGCGCCACCAGGCCTTCGGCCTGCAACTCGCGGATGGCGCGGTTCACCGTCATGCGGCTGACGCCGAATTCGGCCACCAGTTCGGCCTCGGAGGGCATCAGTGCGCCGGGCGGCCAGCGGCCGCTGGCCAGACCCTGCTTCAGGTGCTGCTTGACGCGGGCGTAGGGCGCCTGGACGGGCGCCGCAGCGCGGGCATGCGGGGAAACCATGATTCAAATGCTACTTGCTCAGTCCTGTCTAGACAAGTAGAGTCCAACCCTGAATTCGCCGACATCCTTGCGGTCCACCCCCTGTGGCCCCCTTTTTTTGCGGCCGCCTCGCCCGGCCACCTTCGGAGCCTGCCATGACCGACCTCAGTCCCCTTCACCGCCTGGCCCAGCCCCACCCCGTGCGCGCACCGCGCGGCAGCCAGCTCAGCTGCGCCAACTGGCTGATCGAGGCCGCCTACCGCATGCTGCAGAACAACCTCGACCCCGAGGTGGCCGAGAACCCCGACGCGCTGGTGGTCTACGGCGGCATCGGCAAGGCGGCACGCAATTGGGACTGCTACGAGGCCATCCTCGAGTCGCTGCGCAAGCTGCAACCCGACGAGACGCTGCTGGTGCAAAGCGGCAAGCCGGTGGGCGTGTTTCGCACCCATGCCGACGCGCCGCGGGTGTTGATCGCCAATTCCAATCTGGTGCCCAAGTGGGCCACCTGGGAGCACTTCGACGAGCTCGACCGCAAGGGCTTGATGATGTACGGCCAGATGACGGCCGGCAGCTGGATCTATATCGGCAGTCAGGGCATCGTGCAAGGCACCTACGAGACCTTCGTCGAGGCTGGCCGCCAGCATTACGGCGGCGATCTGGCCGGCAAGTGGATCCTCACCGCCGGCCTGGGCGGCATGGGCGGCGCGCAGCCGCTGGCGGCCACCTTCGCAGGCGCCTGCTCGCTGAACATCGAGTGCCAGCAAAGCCGCATCGACTTCCGCCTGCGCAGCCGTTATCTCGACGAGCAGGCCACGAGCCTGGACGACGCGCTGGCGCGCATCGCCAAGTACACGGCTGAGAAGAAGGCGGTGTCGATCGGCCTGCTGGGCAATGCGGCCGAGATCCTGCCCGAACTCGTCAAGCGCGGCCGAAGCGGGCAAATTCGGCCCGACCTGGTGACCGACCAGACCAGCGCCCACGACCTCGTCAACGGCTACCTGCCCGCGGGCTGGAGCGTGGAGCGCTGGCACGATGCGCAGGCCGATGCGTCCAAGCATGCCGGCCTGCGCGAGGCCGCCGCGCGCAGCTGCGCCGTGCACGTGCAGGCCATGCTGGCGTTCCAGGCCATGGGCGTGCCCACGGTGGACTACGGCAACAACATCCGCCAGGTGGCGCTTGACGCCGGCGTGGCCAACGCCTTCGACTTCCCCGGTTTCGTGCCCGCCTACGTGCGGCCGCTGTTCTGCCGCGGCCGCGGTCCCTTCCGCTGGGTGGCGCTGAGCGGCGACCCCGAAGATATCCGCAAGACCGACGCCAAGATGAAGGAGCTGTTTCCCGAGGACGCGCACCTGCACCGCTGGCTCGACATGGCTGGCGAGCGCATCGCCTTCCAGGGCCTGCCGGCACGCATCTGCTGGATCGGCCTGGGTGAGCGCCACCGCGCCGGGCTGGCCTTCAACGCGATGGTCAGGAGCGGCGAACTCAAGGCGCCCATCGTCATCGGCCGCGACCACCTGGACAGCGGCTCGGTGGCCAGCCCCAACCGCGAAACCGAATCCATGAAGGACGGCAGCGACGCGGTGAGCGACTGGCCGCTGCTCAATGCGCTGCTCAATACCGCCAGCGGCGCCACCTGGGTCAGCCTGCACCACGGCGGCGGCGTCGGCATGGGTTATTCGCAGCACGCCGGCGTGGTGATCGTCTGCGACGGCAGCGACGAAGCGGCGCGGCGCATCGAGCGCGTGCTCTGGAACGACCCCGCCACGGGTGTGATGCGCCACGCCGACGCCGGCTACGACGACGCGGTGACCTGCGCGCGCGAACAAGGGCTGAACCTGCCGATGGCGGCGATTTGATGGTCAACCTGCACCCCCTCACCCCAACCCTCTCCCCCGTGGCCGGGGGCGAGGGAGCAGGAAGCGATGCCGCTGGCTTCCTCCTCCCTCGCCCGCTTGCGGGAGAGGGCCGGGGAGAGGGCCGGGGTGAGGGCGATCGCGGGTACCTCTCATGCTGATCCGCCCCGGACAACTCATGCTGGAGGAACTGCAGGCCATCCACGCCGGCGGCCAGCCGTTGGTGATGGACCCGCAAGCGCTGCCGGGCATCCTGGCCAGCGCCGCCGTGGTACGCCGCGCGGCCGAGGGCGACGCACCCGTCTACGGCGTCAACACCGGCTTCGGCAAGCTGGCCAGCACGCGCATCAGCGAGGCCGACCTGGCGACGCTGCAGCTCAACCTGATCCGCTCGCACAGCGTCGGCGTCGGCGCGCCGCTCGAACCTGCCGTGGTGCGGCT
>JAABPT010000444.1 GCA_011391855.1 Burkholderiales bacterium | reverse complement strand
GCGCTGCGGCCGCTGCTGAAGCCCGGCACGCACAAACTGATCGGCAGCCATTGGCGGCGGCAGGGCTGGATGCTGCGCCCGGGTACGCCGGCGCCCGAGAACGTGAACGCACTGGCGCAGGGCCGCTGGCGCTTCGTCAACCGCCAGGCCGGTTCGGGCACCCGCTTGCTGATGGACCACTTGATGCAACAGGCCGCCCTGGCGCCAGAGGCCATCGAGGGCTATGTCACGCGCAACGAGGACACCCATGTCGCAGTGGCCGCAGCAGTGGCCTCGGGTGCCGCCGATGTGGGCCTGGGCATCGAGGCCGCGGCGCGCGAGTTCGGTCTGGACTTCAGTCCGCTCGTCGATGAGGACTACTACCTGGTGTGCCTCAAGCCGGCCCTGGAGACGCCGGTTCTCGGCCAGTTGCGTGCCACGCTGGCCTCGCCCGCATGGGCGCAGGCGTTGCAGGGCCTGCCGGGCTACGGCCCCCACCGGCCGGGCGAGGTGCTGTCGCTCACGCGCGCGCTGCCCTGGTGGCACGATCGCGGACTTGGCAAGCCCCGGCCGGCGCCGAGCCGCCCGAATTCAGGCGTCAGGCGCAGCCGATGAGGTCCTGTCGCCGACTCGACAGCACGGCGCGAGTTGATCAAGCAGTGATCGGGAATTCGGCGCGTGCATGCGCCGCCGATAGTCCCTAGACTCGCCAGCGTCCCACGACTCAGACCGGAATCCCACCATGCGTGTCGGCGTACCCAAGGAGATCAAGGTCCAAGAGCACCGCGTCGGCCTGACGCCGATGGCCGTGCGCGAATACGCGGCCGCCGGGCACGACGTGCTGGTGCAGGCCGGCGCAGGTGCCGGCATCGGCGCGGCCGACACCGCCTACCTGGCGGCCGGTGCGCGCATCGTGGCCACCGCGGGGGAAGTCTTCGCGGCCGCCGACATGATCGTCAAGGTCAAGGAACCGCAGCCGGCCGAATGGGGCATGCTGCGGCCCGGCCAGATCTTGTTCACCTACCTGCACCTGGCACCCGACCCCGAACAGGCGCGCGGCCTCATCGACTCCGGCTGCATTGCCGTGGCCTACGAGACCGTCACCGACGCGCAGGGCGGCCTGCCGCTGCTGGCGCCGATGAGCGAAGTGGCCGGCCGGCTGGCCATCGAGGCCGCGGCCTTTTCGCTGCGCAAGCCGGCCGGCGGCAAGGGCCTGCTGCTGGGCGGCGTGCCGGGGGTGCCGCCAGCGCGCGTGGTCGTCATCGGCGGCGGTGTCGTCGGCACGCACGCGGCGCGCATGGCGGTGGGGCTGGGCGCCGAGGTCACGCTGCTCGACCGCTCGCTGCCGCGGCTGCGCCAGCTGGACGAACTTTTCCAGGGCCGCGCGCGCACGCGCTATTCGACCGCCGCCGCCATCGACGAAGAGGTCATGGCCGCCGACGTGGTGGTGGGCGCGGTGCTCATTCCGGGCGCCAGCGCGCCCAAGGTGGTAACGCGGGCGATGCTCTCGCACATGCGGCCGCGCAGCGTGCTGGTGGACGTGTCGATCGACCAGGGCGGGTGTTTCGAGACCTCGCACCCCACCACGCACGAGGCGCCCACCTTCGAGGTGGACGGCATCATTCACTACTGCGTGGCGAACATGCCGGGCGCCGTGCCGCAGACGAGCAGCCACGCGCTGAACCACGCCACCCTGCCCTTCGGCCTGGCCCTGGCTGCCCACGGCGAGCAGGCCCTGGTGGACAACGTGCACCTGCGCCGCGGCCTGAACGTGCACCGCGGCCGCGTCACGTGCGAGCCGGTGGCGCAAGCGCTGGGCTTGGCCGGCATCAGCGCCGAGGCGGCGCTGGGTTTGTAGGCGCTGCCGAGTCCGCTGCGCGCGAGCGCAGCGTGCGACGGGTTCGCGATCGATCGGGCACCGTCGCCGGATGTGTCGGCCTGCGGCCGCGAGCCGACCCTTGCGGCCGCGCTCGATCTGGCCGTCCATCGGACCAGCGCTTGTGCAAGGCAAAGCACAGGGATGCGCGACACTGCGGTCATGAGATCGCCCGCACCATCGCCCGCACCATCGCCCGCACCACCGCCCGCACCACCGCTCCCCGAAGCACCTGCCGCCATCGGTGGTGAGACGGCCTGCCGCAGCTGCCCACTGCGGCCACTGAAGCTGTTTCAAGAACCGACGGGAGACGAACTCGAACTGGTGCAGTCGCTCAAGCGCCGCGAGCGACGGTTGGGCGCGGGCGAGTCGCTGATCCACGAAGGCCAGACCGACGCGCCGCTGTACACCCTGCTGCAGGGCTGGGCCTTCCGTTACAAGACGCTCAGCGACGGGCGCCGGCAGATCCTCAGCTTTCTGCTGGCCGGTGACTTCATCGGCGTGCAGCAGAAGATGGGCGACGCCGCGGCCCACGGGGTGGAGACGCTCACCGACGCTCTGTTCTGCGTCTTCCAGCGCGATGCGATCTGGGAACTGCACCGGCGCAGCCCGATGATGGGCTTCAATGTCACCTGGCTCACCGCGCACGAGGAGTCGATGGTCGACGACACGCTGCTGTCGGTCGGGCGGCGCAGTGCCGAGGAACGCATCGCCTCGATGCTGATCCTGCTGTTCAAGCGCGCAGCCGCGCTGCAGGCCGATGCGGGTGCCGACGGCGTCGCCTTTCCGCTGACGCAGCAGCACATCGCCGACGGCCTGGGCCTGTCGCTGGTGCACACCAACAAGACCCTGCGCAAGCTCGAGCGGCGCGGCCTGCACCGCATCGCCGACGGCCGGCTCCATTTGCGCGACGTGAAGGCGATGGCCCGTTTGGCCGACCTCTACGGTGACGGCCGCCCGCCGACGCGCCCTCTGGTCTGATCGCCTTCGACGTCGTGCGCCGCGCGCCGCGCGACGGCGCCCTTGTGTGGTTCGTGTGTCTTTCGACGTAGTGGATCGGTTCGCCGGAATCTAGATTGCGTCCCGTCGACCCCCGGGTCACCAAGAAGACGCCCAGCCGTGAACGCTCACCACGAGTCCCCGCCGAACAACCAGTTGCTGGCCGCGCTGCCGCCCGAGGTCGCCGAAGCCCTGCAGTCGCGCATCGAATCCGTGGACCTGGCAGCCGGTGCGATGCTCTACGAAGCGGGCACCGTCCTGCGCCACGTGCACTTTCCGGTCACGGCTGTCGTATCGCTGGTTTCACCACTGCAAGATGGTGCGTGCGCCGAGGTGGCGATGGTCGGCCGGGAAGGCGTTGTTGGCGTGTGCGCCTTCATGGGCGGGGGCATGGCGCTGAGCAGCGCCGTGGTCCAGCGCCCGGGCCTGGCCTGGCGCATGAGTGCCCGTGACATCGCCGATCTGGCGCGTGACGTCGAGCCGGCAATGCAGCAGTTGCTGCGCTACACCCAGGCGCTGTTCACGCACATGGCACAGACCTCGGCCTGCCACCGGCACCACGCCTTGGCCCCGCAACTGTGTCGCTGGCTGCTCCAGCACCTGGACCGACAAGTCGGCGATGAAATGCGCGTCACGCAGGAGCGCATTGCAGGCATGCTGGGCGTGCGTCGCGAAGGCGTGACTGCAGCCGCGCTGCAATTGCAGCGGCAGGGCTTGATCCGCTACAGCCGTGGGCACATCCGCGTGCTCGACCGGCGCGGACTGGAGCAGCACAGCTGCGAGTGCTACGGCGTCGTGGAACGGGCCTATGAGCGACTGCGCAGTGGCTCGTCGGCGTGGCCACGTTCCGCTGGTACGTCATTGCAGGTATCGACGAGCGAGAGCTCTCGGGTGGCCTACCTGAGCTCGCCGGCTGCTTCGGCGCCAGCAAGTTCCGCGGCCTGGTGACGGATGGGGGCAACAAGTCAGGGATGTTCGCCAGCAGGCGGCCGACTTGCCGCGTCGAGTCCCAACCAGTCGGACTGTGCAGCCCTCACATCGACAGCGATCCCTCGCGGAATTCGGTCTTGTCGAGCCACACGTTCACCAGCACCGGCCGGCCCTGGCGTGCCAATTCGCGCGCCTGCCTCAGCACCGGGGTCACCTCGTCAGGATGCTGGATCAGCAGCCCGGCAGCACCAAAGCCCGCCGCCACCTCGTGGTAGGCCGTGCGCGCCAGCACGGTGGCCACGTCGTCGTGCAGCATCTTGACCTGCTCGCGCGCGATCTGCGTCCAGCCGGCGTCGTTGCCCACCACGGCAATCACCGGGATGCCGTGGCGCACGAAGGTGTCGAATTCGGCCAGGCCGAAGCCGCAGGCGCCGTCGCCGAAGACGATCCACAGTTCGCGCCCGGGTCTCGTGGTGGCGGCGCCGAGCGCGAAGCCGGCGCCCACGCCCAGCGTGCCGAAGGCACCGGGGTCCAGCCAGGCCAGCGGGCCGCGGGCGTGCAGCACATAGCTGGCGGTGGCGACGAAATCGCCGCCGTCGGCAACGAAAATGGCATCGTCTGCGGCCTCGCGCTGCAGTTCCCGCAGCAGCGCGAGCGGGTTGACGAAGGCGCCCGGTACGGCGGCCTGGGTGTCGATCTCGGCCTCGCGCGCATCGTCGCGCGCACGCAGCGTGGCCAGCCAGCCGGCGTGGCGTGATCCGTCAGTTGCCTGCCGGGCCAGCGCCTGCATGAACGCACCGGCGTCACCGAGGGCGGTGATGTCGGGCCGGCGGTTGAGCCGCGCGTCGCGGGCGCTGCGGTTGGCGGCAATGAGGATGGCGCTGCGCCGCACGTGACGGCCGTAGTCGAGCCGGAAGTCGCAGGGCACGCCGGCCAGCAGCACGCAGTCGGCTTCGCGCAGGGCACTGCGGCGCTGGTGGCGCAGTTGCAGCGGGTGCGCCGGCCCGAGCAGGCCGCGCGCCATGCCCGACAGGTAGACGGGAATGCCCAGCCGCGCCACGGCCTCGGCCAGCGCATCGGCCTGCGGCGCCTGCACCACGGCCTGGCTGCCGATCACGGCCAGCGGCCGCTGGGCCCGGCTCAGCGCCGCCAGCGCAGCGCGCACGCTGGCCTCGGGCGCCTGCGGCACCGGCACCGGCGCCACGACCGGCGCCGCCGCGTCGCTGCCGCCCTCGAACATGCGCCGCACATGGCGGTTCAAATACCAGCGCAGCGCGCGGTCGGTCAAAGACGTGCCCTTGCCGCCGGCTTCGGCATACCACTGGCGGATGGAGGCCTCGTCGTACAGCAGGTCCACCGGGCATTCCACGAACACCGGCCCCGGCACGCCGGACTGCGCCAGCAGGAAGGCCTCGTTCACCGCCGGGCCCAGGTCGCGCACGCGCCGCGGCTTGAAGAAATGCTTGACATGCGGCGCCACCAGCGGCCGCTGGTCGATGTCCTGCAGCGCACCGCGGCCCTGCAACGCGGTGGGCGCGGCACCGCCGAGCAGCACCACGGGCGACTGCGCCAGCTGCGCATTCTTCAGCGCCGTGATGGTGTTGGTGATGCCCGGCCCGGCCGTCACCGCGGCCACGCCGGGGCGGCCCGACAGGCGCGCCGCGGCGTCGGCAGCGAACACCGCCGTGGCCTCATCGCGCACGTCGACGATGCGAATGCCACGCGCCTTGGCCGCACTCAGGATGGGCGAGATGTGCCCGCCGCACAGCGTGTAAAGGCAGGGCACGCCCTGCGCCTGCAGCACCTCAGAGATGCGGTCGCCGCCGTGGCGTGCGGGCGGCGGGCTCAAGCCCACAGCACCTTCTTCGGCTCGGCGTACCAGCGCTCCACCTGCGGCGCCACGGCGGCTTCGATGCGGCTGCGCTTGATCTTCATCGTCGGTGTCAGGCAGCCGTTCTCGATGGACCACGGCGCCCCGGCCACGACGATCATGCGCAATTGCTCGTAGTCGGCCAGACCCTGGTTCACGCGGTCGAGCAGGCGCTCCAGTTCACCCTGCACCTGGGCGCGCACCGCGGGGTCAGTGACGCGCGGCCGCAGGTCCTCGGCCAGCACCACGATGGCATAGGCGGCCGGCTGGCCCACGCCCGACACCAGCGACAACTCCACCATGGGGTGCACGTTGATGCGGTTTTCAATGGGCGCCGGCGCCACGTATTTGCCCTTGGCCGTCTTGAACAGTTCCTTGGCGCGGCCGGTGATGCGCAGCATGCCGTCGGGCCGGCGCTCGCCCAGGTCGCCGGTGCGGAAAAAGCCGTCCTCGGTGAAGGAGGCCGCCGTCAGCTCGGGCTGCTTGTAGTAGCCGCGGAACTGCCCGGGCGACTTGATCAGGATCTCGCCGCTGGCGTCCAGCCGCACCTGCACGCCGGGCAGCGGCACACCCACCCAGCCCGGCTCGGCGAACTGCGAATTGGAGGTGTGCGAATAGGCGAAGTCCTCGGTCATGGCATAGCCCTCGAACAGCTCCAGACCCAGCCGCCGGTACCAGCGGATCAGTTCCGCCGGGATCGGCGCCGAAGCGCTGCCAGCCTGCTTCACCTGGTCCAACCCCAGCCCCTTGAGCACCTTGCGCGCCACCACTCGGCCGAGCACGGGTATGCCGAGCAACCGGTCCAGCTTGGCCGGCGGCATCTTGGTGAACACGCCCTGCTGGAATTTCAGCCACAGCCGCGGCACCGAAAGGAACAGCGTCGGCCGCGCACGCTGCAGGTCCTGAAGGAAGGTGTCCAGCGACTCGGCGAAGAAGATCCGCGTGTTGCCGTCCCGCAGCGAAGCCGTCCCGATCCAGGCGCGCTCGTAGCTGTGCGCCAGCGGCAGGTAGGAAAGCGCCCGGCTCTCGGCCGTGCCCACGCGCTGGCGGATGTCGGCGACGATGCCTTCGGCGGCGCGGCTCAGGGTACCGAAAGTGATCATCGCGCCCTTGGGCTGGCCGGTGGAGCCCGAGGTGTAGATGATCATGGCCAGGTCGTCGGGCGCACGCTGCGGGCGGCCGGCCAGCGGCGGCGTGCGCGCGGTGACGGCGTCCCAGGTGTCGAAAGCGGTGGGCGGCGCCAGCGGCAGGGCGATGCACGGCAGCCCGGCCGGCACACCCGGCTGCTGTTGCGGCCAGGTGTCGAGCTTGCCCACGAAGAGCAGGCTGGCGTCGCTGTGCTCCAGCACGAAGCGCACCGTCTCGGCGGTTTCGGTGGGGAAGATCGCCACCGTGGTGTGGCCGGCCATCCAGATGGCCAGCTCGGCCATGATGAAATGCGCGCAGTTCTTCGACAGGATGGCGATGCGCGCGCCGGGTTCGAAGCCACGGGCCTGCAGGTGGGCAGCCATGCGGCGGGCCTGGTCCAGCACCTGGGCCCAGGTGAAGTCGGCCACCCGCCCGCCGCCCAGCGGTTGCGTGAGGTAGACGCGGTCGGGGTGCTGTTCGGCGTGGTCGAGCACGTGGTCCAGAATGAGCCGGGTTTGCGGCATGGCGGTGTCTCCTGCGGGCGCTGGCGGCCGCGGTGATTGCAGCGTAGTGGCCGCGTGCGGGGTGCGTCTACAGGGGGATTCCTGGGCTGGACCGCGTGACGCAGCCGCCAAACAGGCGTGCGGAGCGGGCACTATTCCGCGGCATGCGGCAGGGCTGGATGAAGGAAGATCGGCGCCGGTCGGCTGAGGGTCAAGCATGTTCATGAAGAGCGGGTCTGCGCCATGGCGCGCCGGATGGGCCTGGCCCGCCGCCGTGCTGCTGGCCGGCTTGGGCGTGTCCACGGCCGGCGCATGGTGGCTGCACAACGGTGAGCAGGCCGCCGCCCAGGCCGAGTTCCGCCGCAGCGTGCTGCGCGTCTCGGCCGACATCGCCGACCGCTTTCGCAAGCCGCTGCACGGCCTGAACGGCGCACTCGGTGTCTACGCCACCCACGCCGCCGTGCAGCGCAGCACCTTCCAGGCGTACCTGGCCACGCGCAACCTGGCGGTGGACTTCCCCGGCGTGCGTGGCTTCGGCTTCATCGAGCGCGTGCCGCGCGAGGCGTTGGCGTCCTTCGAGGCCGCCGAACGTGACGACGGTGCGCCGCAGTTCACGGTGCGGCAACTCGCGCCGAGCGACGCGGCCGAATTGTTCGTCATCAAGTTCATCGAGCCGGCCGCGCGCAACCCGGGTGCACTGGGCCTGGACGTCGGCTCCGAAGCCGTGCGCCGCGAAGCCGTGCTGCAGTCGCAGCTGACCGGCGAACCCACCCTCACCGGCACCGTGACCCTGGTGCAGGACCAGCGCCAGGGCCCGGGCGTACTGCTGGTCGTGCCGGTCTTCCGCCCGGCGGCGGGTGCTGCCACGGCAGACGGCCGGCACGGCGAACTGCGCGGCTTGCTGTATGCGCCGATCGTCATCGCGGAATTGCTCGAAGGCCTGGGCGACGTGGCGGCCGGGCAGGTGCGGGTGGAAATCTTCGACACCGCCAGCGGCACGTTGGCCGGGCCGCTGATGTACGACTCCCGGTCCGAAGCCGGCGCCCTGCCCGCCGCGGCTGCGGAAACGCTGGCCCTCGGCGCCGGGGCGCGTGAGCCGCCGGCCCGTTTCGAAACCCTGCACCTGCTCACGCTGCCTGGCCGCCTGGTGACGCTGCGCGTGAGCAGCACGCCCGCGTTCGAGGCGGCCTTCGCCTCGCATGCGCCGTGGTCGTTCTTCCTGGGCACGCTGCTGGCCAGCGGCCTGCTGGCCGCGCTGCTGCGCCAGCAGGCCACCGGCCGCCGGCGCGCCGAGACGCTGGCGCAACAGATGACGGCCGACCTCGGCCGGCTGGCACTGGTGGCGCGCCGCACCTCCAACGCGGTGGTCATCACCGACGCACGGCGCCGCATCACCTGGGTCAACGAGGGTTTCGAACGCATCACCGGCTATGCGGCTGCAGAGGTGCTGGGCCGCTCGCCCGGTGCGCTGCTGCAAGCCGACGGCACCGACCCCGGCACCGTGCAGCGCCTGCGCGCGGCGCTCGATGCCGGCGAGGGATTCACCGGCGAGATTCTCAACCGCGGCAAGACCGGCCGCACCTACTGGCTTTCGCTGGAGATCCAGCCGCTGCGCGCCGACGACGGCGCCCTGCTCGGCTTCATGGCCATCGAACTCGAAATCACCGAGCGCAAGGCCGCCGAACAGGCGCTGGCCAGCGAACGGCTGCGGCTGTCCAACGTGGTCGAAGGCACCGGGGCCGGCACCTGGGAATGGGACCACGCCAGCGGCCAGGTCTTCGTCGACGAGCGCTGGGCGCAGATGCTGGGCTACACGCTGGACGAACTGGGGCCGGCGACGATCGACGATCTGCAGGCGCTGCTGCACCCGGACGACCGCCCCCTTTCCGAGGCGCTGCTGCAACAGCATTTCGCTGGCCAGAGCCCCTTCTACGAGTGCGAGGCACGCATGCGCCACAAGCAGGGCCACTGGGTGTGGACCCTGGGCCGCGGCCGCGTGCTCAGGCACGGCGCCGGCGGGCAGCCGGCGTGGATCGCCGGCACGCACATGGACATCAGCGCGCGGCGCGAGCTCGAGGCCGCCGTGCAGCGCAACAACGAACTGCTCACCACCGTGCTGGAAAGCCTGCCCTGCGGCCTGAGCGTTTTTGACGACCAGCTGAACCTGCTGACCGCCAACCGCGAATTCCGCCGCCTGCTCGACCTGCCCGACGCACTGCTCGACCACACGCGGGTGGCTTTCGAAGACATCATCCGCTTCAACGCCGAGCGCGGCGAATATGGGCCGGGCGACGTGCAGGCGCTGGTCGACGAGCGCGTGGCACGCGCCCGCCAGCCTGCCACCACGCATCACTTCGACCGCGTGCGCCCCAACGGCGTGGCGCTGCATGTGCGCGGCGCGCCCTTGGCCGGCGGCGGCTTCGTCACCACCTACAACGACATCAGCGCCCGCCGCCGCGCCGAGGAAGAGGCACGGCGCAGCGGCGAGTTGCTGCGCGGCGCCATCGACGCCATCGACGAAGCCTTCGTGCTGTACGACGCCGAAGACCGGCTGGTGCTGTGCAACGACCGCTACCGCGAAACCTACGCCGGCGTGGCCCACCTGATCGTGCCCGGCGTACGCTTCGAAGACCTGCTGCACGCCAGTGCGCAGCGTGGCGACATCGCCGCCGCGAAGGGGCGCGAAGAGGCCTGGGTGGTCGAACGCCTGGCCGCGCACCGCCGCGCCGACGGCACCCTGGTGCAGCGGCTGGACAACGGCAAGACGCTGCGCATCATCGAACGCCGGCTGCCCGACGGCCACATCGTGGGCTTCCGCCTCGACATCACCGAGCTCGTGCACGCCACCGAGACCGCGCAGCAGGCTTCGCTGGCCAAGAGCCGCTTCCTGGCCAACATGAGCCACGAGATCCGCACGCCCATGAACGCCATCCTGGGCATGCTGGCGCTGCTGCGTCGCACCGACCTGACGCCGCGGCAGCACGACTATGCGCAGAAGACCGAGCGCGCGGCGCGCTCGCTGCTGGTGCTGCTGAACGACATCCTGGATTTTTCCAAGGTCGAGGCCGGCAAGATGCTGCTGGACCCGCAGCCGTTCCGCCCGGAGCAACTGCTGCAGGACGTGTCGGTCATTCTCGGAGCCCAAATCGGCGACAAGCCGCTGGCGCTGGTGTTCGACGTCGACCCGGCGCTGCCGCGCTGGCTGCTCGGCGACGCCTTGCGGCTGCAGCAGGTGCTCGTCAACCTGGGCGGCAACGCCGTCAAGTTCACGGCCGAGGGCACGGTGGTGGTGTCGCTGCAGGTGCTTGAATCGGCGGCGCAAGCCGTCAGGCTGCGCGTGGCGGTGCGCGACACCGGCATCGGTATCGCGCCCGAGCACCACGAACAGATCTTCAGCGGTTTCACGCAGGCCGAGCCCTCGACGACACGCCGCTTCGGCGGCACCGGGCTGGGACTGGCCATCAGCCGGCGGCTGGTGGCCTTGATGGGCAGCGACTTGCGCCTGGACAGCCGCCTGGGCCAGGGCAGCTGCTTCCACTTCGAGACCACCTTCCCCGTGGCGGCGCCCGCGTGTGAAGTGCCTCAAGCGACCGTCCCTGGCCGCGGGCGCCTGGCCGGCCTGCGCTTGCTGGTGGCGGAAGACAACGCCAACAACCAGCAAATCGTGCGCGAATTGCTGGAAGACGAAGGTGCTGCGGTGCGGCTGGCAGCCGACGGCCAGGAAGCCGTGGCCGCCGTGGCCGCTGCCGGACCCCCCTTCGACGTGGTGCTGATGGACCTGCAGATGCCGGTGATGGACGGCCTGGCCGCCACGCGCCAGATCCGCCACGGGCTCGGCCGACTGGCCTTGCCCATCGTGGCGATGACGGCCAATGCCCTGCCCGCCGACCGCGAAGCCTGCCTCGCGGCGGGCATGAACGAACATGTGGGCAAGCCGTTCGAGATCGAGGCCCTGGTCGCGTTGCTGCGACGCCTGGCCGGCCGGCCCGCCGAGACCACCGCCTCGCCTGCAGGCTCAAGCCCCATCGCCGCAAGCGGCGCCCGGGGGTCGGCCGCCGTGGCTGCATTGGCCGCATTGGCCGACAGCGCCCACGCCGCCGGCGTGGACCTGGAGCGTGCGCTGGCGCGCCTGGGCGGCAAACGTGCCATTTACGAACGCATGCTGCGCCGTTTCGTCGAAGACCTCGCCGGCATGCCTGGCCAGCTGCGCGCGCAACTCGCAGCGGCCGATGCCGGCGCGGCGGCACGGCTGCTGCATACGCTGAAGGGCCTGGCGGCCACGCTGGGCGCGGGCGCCCTGGCGGCTGCCGCGGAACAAGCACGGCTCGCCCTCGCCGAGGCCACGACGCCCAAGGCGGCGCACACCGCCGCCGAGCCCGCCGCCCTGGCCATGGAAGCGGCCGGCCCGCGTCTGCAGTCGCTGCTTCAGGCTTTGCAGGCTCTGCAGGCTTCGCAGGTCTTGCCGCTTGAAAACGGCGGGCTCCCGGCAGTCACCGGCGAAGCCGCCCTCGACCCCGCCGCCGAAGCCGCCGCCCTGCAGGAGCTGGCCGCGCTGCTGGAAAATTCGGACATGCGCGCCACCGACGTCATGACCCGGATGCTGCTACGGCTGGGCCCGGGCGCGGCCCCGGACTGGCAGGCGCTGGACGAAGCCGTGACCGGCCTGAACTTCGAACGCGCGCTGCGCCTGTGCCGCGCCTTGCTGACCGAGGCCGTGGCATGACGGTGCACCGGCCGCTGCCCGACGCCACGGCTCCGCGCCCGCCCTGCCTGCTGGTGGTGGACGACCAGCCGGTCAACGTGCAGGCCCTGTACCAGGCTTTCGCGGCCGACCACCAGGTGCTGATGGCCACCAGCGGCGAACAGGCGCTGGCCTTGTGCGCCAGCCGGCAGCCCGACCTGGTGCTGCTCGACGTGGAGATGCCGGGCCTGGACGGCCACCAGGTGTGCCAGCGGCTGAAGGCCGACGCGGCCACGCGCGACATCCCGGTGATCTTCGTCACCGCGCACGACGACGAAGCGGCCGAGACGCTGGGCCTGGAACTCGGCGCCGTGGACTTCATCTCCAAGCCCATCAACCCGCGGATCGTGCGGGCCCGCGTGCGCACCCACCTGACGCTGAAGGCCCAGTCCGACCTGCTGCGCCAGTGGGTGTATCTCGACGGGCTGACCGGCGTGCACAACCGGCGCCACTTCGACGAACGGCTGGCCAACGAATGGGCACGTGCGCTGCGCCAGGGCAGCGACCTGAGCGTGCTGCTGCTGGACGTGGACTATTTCAAGGCCTACAACGACCGCCACGGCCACCAGGCCGGCGACGAATGTCTGCGCCTCGTGGCCGCCTGCCTGGGGCGCAGCATCAAGCGACCGGGCGATCTGCTGGCCCGCTATGGCGGCGAGGAATTTGCCTGCCTGCTGCCCGACACGCCACTGCCCGGGGCGCTGACGTTTGCCAGGCAGCTGACGGCCGAAGTGGCGGCCTTGGGCGTGCCGCACGGCGGGTCGGCGGTGACCGGCGTGGTGACGGTGAGCGTGGGCGCCTGCACCAAGCGCTACGACGGCGCGGGCACGGCCGCGGCGCTGCTGCGCGAGGCCGACGCGCAGCTGTACCTGGCCAAGTCGCGCGGTCGCAACCGGGTGTGCGGCGCCGAATTGCCGATTGGGTGAGAGGTTGCGGTTGAGGCTGAGGCTGAGAGGCAGGTGTCGCGTCAAGCGCACGGCACCCACCGCCGCGGCGACGCCGGCGTAGCCGCACGCTCATTCGATCTTGATGCCGCGCGACTTGATGATGCCGCCCAGGATCTCGGTCTCGCGTGCCACGCGCTGGCGCAGGCCGTCGGCGTTGCTGCCCACGCCGTGCCACCCGGCCGCAAGCAGCCGCTCGCGCGCTTCTCCGTTCACCGCCGCCGGCACCTCGCGCGCCAGCCTTTCCTGCGCCGCGGCGCTCAGGCTGGCCGGGCCCACCAGCGCCACCCAGACTTCCAGCGCGTCCATCTGCACGCCGAACTCGGCCAGCGACGGCGTGTCGGGCGCCAGCGGGCTGCGCGGCCCGGTCAGGCCGATGGCCTTCATCTTGCCGGCCTTGACCTGCGGCAGCGCAATGCCCGGCGGCATCAGCGCCATCTGGATCTGGCCGCCGAGGATGGCGGTGATGACCGCCGGGTTGCCGTTGTAGGGCACGTGCACGGCGTCGAAATTGCCGGCACGGCTTTTCACGTATTCCATGCCCAGGTGGCCGACCGACCCGATGCCCACCGAGCCGTAGCTCCACTGGCCGGCCGAGGCCCGTGCCGCGGCGAAGAAGTCCGCCCCGACGGGCAATTGCTGCTGCGCCGCCAGCACCAGTGGCGCCGTGGCCAGCAGCGAGACGAAGGCAAAGTCCTTGGCCGGGTCGTAGGGCAGGTTGGGCTTGAGCAGCCTGGCCGAGGTGAGGTTGCCGTTGATGACGACACCCAGCGTGTGGTCGTCGCCGGCCTTGGCCACCTGGTCGGCGGCGATGTCGCCGGACGCACCGGGCTTGTTCTCCACCACCACCGGCTGGCCCAGCGACTTGGCCAGCACATCGGCCAGCGCGCGCGCGGCCATGTCGGGAGTGGAGCCGCCCGGAAAACCCACCAAGATCTTCACCGGCTTGCTGGGCCAGGTCGGCTGGGCCATGGCACCGCTGCACAGGGCCGTGGCCGCTGCTGCGGCGGCGGCTGCCAGAAGCCGGCGGCGCAGGGGGGCTGCATCTTCGAACATGTCTGTCTCCTGGGTCGGTGGAGGAGGGTGTCGTTGCCGACGAACGGCGCGCAGTATCGCGCATGGCCTCAAGGCCGCATGCCGCCCGGGCGCGCCGCTACCATGCACCGATGATGTGGCTCGATCTCCTGCTCGCCGCCGCGGCCCTGACGGTGGCGCTGGCCCTGCGGCCCTGGCGTGCCGTGGCCGGCAGCGTGCCGCCCTGGCCCGCCCTGGCCTGGTGGGCGCTGATGCCGCTGCTGTGGAGCGCCGACCGCCTGAGCGCCATTCCCGTGCTGCAGCAGCTGGCCGGCAGCTGCCTG
>JAABPT010000443.1 GCA_011391855.1 Burkholderiales bacterium | reverse complement strand
TTCGGCTACACGCTGGACCGCGTCAGCGGCGCCCTGCTGGTGGCCGAGAAGTTCGACCCGAAGGTGAACTGGGCCACGCACGTGGACATGAAGACCGGCCGCCCGCAGGTCGTGTCGAAGTACTCCACCGCGCAGAACGGTCCTGACGTCAACACCAAGGGCATCTGCCCGGCGGCACTGGGCACCAAGGACCAGCAGCCGGCGTCGTTCGACCCGAACACGGGCCTGTTCTACGTGCCGACGAACCATGTCTGCATGGACTACGAGCCGTTCGCCGTCGAATACACCGCGGGCCAGCCGTACGTGGGCGCCACCTTGTCGATGTACCCCGCACCAGGCAGCCATGGCGGCATGGGCAACTACATCACCTGGGACGCCGGCACTGGCAAGATCGTGCAGTCCAAGCCGGAGAAGTTCTCGGTCTGGAGCGGCTCGCTCAACACCGCGGGTGGCATTTCCTGCTACGGCACGCTCGAGGGTTTCATCAAGTGCGTCGACGCCAAGGACATCACCAAGGAGCTGTACAAGTTCAAGACCCCGTCCGGGATCATCGGCAACGTGTTCACCTATGAGCACAAGGGCAAGCAGTACCTCGGCGTGTTCTCGGGCATTGGTGGCTGGGCCGGCATCGGCATGGCCGCCGGCCTGGAAAAGGACAGCGACGGCCTGGGTGCGGTGGGTGGCTACAAGGAACTTAGCCAGTACACCGAACTCGGAGGTTCATTGACGGTGTTCGCGCTGCCCAACTGAAGCAACGCTTCCCCGCACCCTGGACGACAGGGTGCGGGGAATGTTTCCGGGGGCGGCTGGCCAGGGGCCCCGCCCCCATTTCGTTTCTGAAAGCTGGTTCTCACGACATGAAGTTCAAGATCTCTGCCATCTTCCTTGCCCTGGCGTTCAGCGCCACGGCGCAGGCCCAGGACAGCAAGCTCTACACCGTGGTCGACGGCTACAAGGTCGACGCCGAAACGATGAAGGGCTTCCGCACCTGGCGCGCCGCTGCCTGCGACCGCTGCCACGGCGCCAATCAGGAAGGCATGGTCGGGCCGTCGCTCATTGAACGCATGAAAGTCCTGACCAAGGACGAATTCGTGAAGGTCGTGGCCGAAGGCCGCCTGGAAAAAGGCATGCAGAGCTTCGGCAACAGCAAGCAGGTCATGGACAACATGAACCAGCTGTATGCCTACCTGAAGGGCCGCTCCGACGGCGCCATCACGCGTGCCAAGGTCGAGCCCGCTCCATGATGCAGCGACTGTTGGCGGCCTGTGTCGCCTGCGCCTGCATGGCGATGCTGCCTGCCCAGGCACAGACCCCCCCGCCCGCCGACGACGCACCGCCGGCGCGCAAGGCGCTCAAGGTCTGCCAGGACCCGAACAACATGCCCTTCTCCAACCTGCAAGGGGAAGGCATCGAGAACAAGATGGCCGAGCTCTTCGGCAAGGCGCTGGGGCTGCCGGTCAGCTACTACTCCTTCCCGCAGCGGCTGGCCTTCATCCGCAACACCCTGCGCTACAAGCTGCCCGGTGAAGATTTCCGCTGCGACATCGTCATGGGTGTGCCGGTCGGCTTCGACCAGGTGTCGGTCACCAAGCCCATTTACCGCTCGACCTACGCCCTGGTCTTCGCCAAGGGCCGTGGCCTGGATGCCGTCAAGACCCAGGCCGATTTCCTGGCGCTGGACAAGGCGGTGCTGCAGAAGCTGCGCATCGGCGTGTACGACAAGTCGCCAGCGTCTGAATGGCTGAACCGCCACCAGCTCACCGAGCAGGGCGTGCCTTATCCCATCATGAGCCCCGACCCGCAGCAGTACCCGGGCGAAATCATCGAGAAGGACCTCAGCGCCGGCAAGATCGACGTGGCTATCGTCTGGGGCCCGATTGCCGGGTACTTCGCACAACGGGTGAAGAGCCCCGAACTCGTGCTGGTGCCGATGCGTTCCGAAGCCGGCGTGCGCTTCGCCTTCCAGATGGCGATGGGCGTACGCTATGGCGAACGCGAATGGAAGCAGCAGGTTGAAGGGCTGATCGACAGCCAGCGCACCGGCATCGAAGCCATCCTGAAGGAATTCGGCGTGCCCCTGGTCGACGAATCCTTCGACTTGCGGCGCAACTGAAACGGCCGGCATGAAAGGCTTCCTGGCCGCGGCAGCCGTGGCGCTGGGGCTGGCCACCAGCCTGCCAGCAGCGGCCACGCTGGAACGCGAACGTCTCTTCGAAGCCGCCGCCAGTGTGCTGAAGGTCGAGGTCAGCCGCCAGCAGGGCGGCTATGCGCTGGGGTCTGGCGTGGTCGTGGCCGACGGCCTGGTCGTCACCAACTGTCATGTCACGCAGTCGGCCGTGGGCATCAGCGTGGTTCGCGGTGACGAGCGCTGGCGCGTCGAAGCCCAGGCTCGCGACCCGGGGCACGACCTGTGCGTTTTGAAAGTGCCGCGCCTGCGAGCACCCAGCGTCGTCGTCGGCCAGTCGAGCGAGCTCGTGGTGGGCCAGGCCGTGGCGGCCGTGGGCTTCACCGGCGGCCAGGGTCTGCAGAACAGCACCGGCCAGGTCATCGATCTGCACCGCCTGGACGGCGGCTACGTGATCCAGAGCGACAACTGGTTCAGCTCGGGCGCCAGCGGCGGTGCGCTCTTTGATGAGCAACTGCGGCTGGTGGGCTTGCTCACCTTCCGGCTGCGCGGCGGGCAACTGCACTATTTCGCTTCGCCCGCCGAATGGCTGCGGCCGATGCTGGGCGCCAACGCCAACTTCCAGCCCGTGGCGCCATTCACCACCGTGCCACCCGCCGAGCAGTTCTACTGGCAGCGTCAGCCGCCGCTGCAGCCCGCCTTCCTGCAGGCCGCAGCACTGCAGCGCGACTTGAACTGGCCAGAACTGGAAACCCTGGCCCGGCTCTGGAGCGAGTCTGACACCACCGACCCCGCGCCGCTGAATGCCCTGGCCCGGGCGCTCGAAGGCATGGGCCGGCTGGGCGATGCCGTGCGTGCGCTCGAGCAGTCGGTGAAACTCGCCCCGGGCTCGGCCATGGCCTGGCTGCAGCTTGGCCAGCTGGCCCTGCGCCAGGGCCAGCTGGCCAAGGCGCTGGAAATCCGCCAGCGCCTCGATGCGCTGGCTCCAGCGCTGGCCTCCGCCCTGGTGGTACCGGAAGCCGGGCTTTGACACACTCTTCCGCGACGCCGTCATCCCATTCCCATTTCCACGCCCCGACGCCTCATGTCCAAGAACCTGTTTGCTGCACTTCTCCTGGCCGCTGTCTACTGGCCGTGCACGGCCCTGGCGGCCACCGACCAGAAGGACTTCTCGCAGGCCGAAAGGCTGCTGTTCATGACCCGGCAGCTCGACAACGTCGCCCTGCCTGGCACGCTGCGCTATGTCTTCAAGCAGACTGGCAGCGCCGAGCCAGCCTTCGAGGACAAGGTGCGACTGGACGTGGCCGCGCTCGACGCCGGCAAGCAGTGCTGCAAGGCCAGCGGCGAGTTCCTCACGGGCGCACGCACGCTGACGCTGCCGCCCATCGACGGCGCCGAAGGCAACCCCGTGGTGCTGTACTTCCTGGAAAACGACATTCGCACGATGCAGCGCCTGACCAAGGGCTCGCAGACCTACTTCCGCAAACGCATCCGCATGGCCCTGTTCAACGGTGCTACTGTGCGCAAGGTGCAGGTGGCCTACAAGGGCAAGGACATCGAAGCCCAGGAGATCCTGATCTCGCCCTACCTCGACGATCCCAACCGCGCCAAGTTCGAGCAGTACCTGGGCAAGCAGTACCGCTTCATCCTGGCCCGCACCGTGCAGGGCGGGGTGTATGGGATCCAGACCATCGTCAGCGGGACCCAGCCCGGCCAGGGGCCGTTGATTCAGCAGGAGATGCTGATAGATGGCGCCATGGCCTTCGCGCCGAAACCTTCGCCCTGAACCCTAGCGAGTACCTGCCGATGACCACCCGTCCGTTCCGCCGCGCCCTGGCCACCACCCTGCTGCTGGCCACCGGCAGCAGCTGGGCCAACGATTTCCCGACTGTCGACCGTGTGCTCTACGTGCAGGAATGTGTGCGCAACCACCCGGGTCCGTACTACGAGATGATCAACAAGTGCTCATGCGCGCTCGACGCGCTGGCTCGCCAGGTGAGCTTCGACGAGTACATGACCATGAACACCGCCACCAATGCCAACAGCATCGGCGGCGAACGCGGCGGCTACATCCGCGACGCCGAATCGCTGCAGGTGCAGATCCGCCGCCTCCGCGAGCTGCAGACCCAGGTCAAGAGCGGCTGCTTCATCAACGTCGCCTCGCCACGGTAAATGTGGTCCCCAAGCTCGTTGGCGCTCGCGACCCCCCGAGGGGGCCGTCCACCGACGGATGGGCCGAGCCGGTTCCGTGGCGGGAAGCTTGGCGTTCTGATTGCAGCGCTGTCGGGGCTTGTGGCTGCGCCGCTGGCAGCGGCGCCGCTGGCGGTGCAACAGCTGGCGCCGGGGGTCTGGGTGCACCAGGGGGTGCAGCAGGCGTGGATGGAGGGGCGGGCGGACGATGTGGCGAACCTGGCGTTTGTCGTGGGAGAACGCTGCGTGGCCGTCATCGACAGCGGTGGCTCCCCCGCGGTGGGCGAGCGGCTGCGCGGTGCTGTCGCCCAGGTGACGCCGCTGCCGGTGTGTTACGTCATCAGCACCCATGCGCACCCGGACCATGTGCTCGGCCTGGGCGCGTTTGCAGCCGGAAATGGCGGCAACCCACCGCAGTTCGTCGCCCACAGCCGCTTCGCCGCAGCGGTGGCCGCGCGCCAGCGCAGCTGGGGCAATGCGCTGCTGCGCGACGGCGGCATCACGCTGCAGTCGCAGGAGCTGGTGACGATCACGCTGCCCGTGGCCGGTGAAGTAGAACTCGACCTCGGCAACCGCAAGCTTGCGCTGCGCGCCTGGCCCACCGGCCACACCGACAGCGACCTGACCGTGCTCGACCTGCAGACCCGCAGCCTGTTCCTGGGCGACCTGGTCTTCGTCGGTCACCTGCCCGTGCTCGACGGCAAGCTCAAGGGCTGGCTGGCGGTGATGAGTGAACTGCAGCGCCTGGATGTCGCCTTCGCCATCCCCGGCCACGGCGCCCCCACCCGCGACTGGCCGGTGATGTTGGCGCCGCAGCAGGCCTACCTCGAAGCCCTGCAGCGCGACGTGAGAAAAGCGCTACGCGATCGACGCAGCCTGGCGCAGACGGTGCAAGATGCGGTCTTGCCCGCCGGCAGCACTTGGCTGCTGGCTGAGCACTTCCACCGTCGCAACCTGACGGCCGCATTCGCCGAACTCGAGTGGGAAGACTGACATGCACATCACGCCCCCCCTTCATGCCCTACCCAGGCTGGCGCTGTGCGCCGCCGCTTTGCTGGCCGCGCTGCTGGTCACCGGTGCGCAGGCACAGGTGAAGACGGCCGACAACCCCGAGGCCAGCCCGAACTGGCTGAGGGTGAAGGCCAGCCTGTTCAAGGGCCGCAGCATCGCCAGCGCACCGGCCGGCCTGCTGAGCCTGGAAACCCCGGTGCGCGCGGCCGACGCCGCCGTCGTGCCCATCGCAATGCGCACGCACATCCCGGCGGGCGACAGCCGCCACGTCAAGCGTCTGACGCTCGTCATAGACAGCAACCCCTCGGTGGTGGCCGCGGTCTTCGACTTCGCGCCCGGCAACGGCGACCCCGAGATCGAGACCCGCGTGCGTGTCGACGAATACACCCATGTGCGCGCCATCGCCGAGCTCAGCGACGGCCAGCTCTACATGGCCACACGTTTCGTCAAGGCCTCGGGCGGCTGCTCGGCGCCCTCCGGCAAGGACCCGGCCGAGGCCCTGGCCAACCTCGGCAAGATGCGATTGCGTGTCGACGGCGAACTGCGCCCCGGCCAGCCGATGCTGGCGCAGTTGATGATCAATCACCCGAACCATTCGGGCATGGCGATGGACCAGCTCTCGCGCCAGTTCACGCCGGCGCATTTTGTCCGCCAGGTGAACGTCAGTTTCGCCGGCAAGCCGGTGATGTCGGCCGACCTCGACTTCTCGATCAGCGAAAACCCGAACCTGCGCTTCCGCTTCGTGCCGCGCGGCCCGGGTGAATTGAAGGTCGAAGCCGTCGACTCGCAGGACCGGCGCTTCGAAAGCTCGGTCGTGCTGGCGCCTGCCACTTCCTGATGCGCCTGCGCACGCTGCTGGCACTGGCACTGGCCGCCGGTACAGCCGCGGCGGCGCCCTTCGCCTACATCACCAACCAGGGCAGCCATGACGTGTCGGTGGTCGACCTGGCAATCGACCGTGTCGTGGCCACGGTGCCAGTGGGCCGGTCGCCGGCCGGTGTGGCGGCCTGCGGCGGCAACGGCCGCGTGTATGTTTCCAACCCCGACAGCCGCAGCATCAGCGTCATCGACATGGCCAGCCGCCAGGTGGTGCAGACCTGGCCCGCCGGCAGCGGCCCGGTGGGCCTGGCCGCCACGCCCGATTGCAGCCAGCTGGTGGTGGCCGACTGGTTCAACAACCGGCTGCTCGTCTATGACACCCGCACCGGCAGCGCCCCGCGCAGCCTGGCCGTGGGACGCGCGCCAGCGGGCGTGGCCGCGGCCGGTGTCGGCCTGGCCTTCGTGGCCGAACGCGACGACGACAGCGTGGCCGTGATCGACACCCACACGCTGCGCGTGCGCGCCCGCGTGAAGGTGGGCAGCCACCCGTTTGCGCTGCTGCTGGACGCCCCGCGAGAGCGTCTGTACGCCTTGAATGTGCAGAGCAACGACGTGAGCGTCATCGATATCCGCAACCCCGACCAGCCCCAGGTGGTGGCCATGGTGCCGGTGGGCGAAGGCCCTTACGGCGCCGCACTGGCCGCCGATGGCCGGCTGCTGTACATCACCAACCAGCTCGCCGACAGCGTCAGCGTCATCGACGCCGACAGCCTGAAACCTCTGCGCACCCTGGCCGGCTTCGGCTATCCCGAAGGGGTGGCCGCGTATGGCAGCAAGGTCTATGTCGTCAACTGGATGGACAACGCGCTGAGCGTGCTCGACGCGCGCAGCGGCCGGCTGCTGGCCACCGTCGCCACCGGCCGCAACAGCCGCGGCTTCGGCGACTTCATCGGCGCGCCGCCGGCCGGCGCCGCCCCTTGATCCCCCACCCCCCACTTCCCTGCCCCATGAGGAGCCTGGCCGCATGACCCGTCGATTCCTGATTTCCACCTTCGCCGCCACGCTGGCGGCAGTCTGGCTGTCCCCGGCGGCCGCGCACGGACCGACACGCCAGAAGGTCACCGAGAAGATCACCATCAACGCCCCGGCCGCAGCCGTGTGGGCGCGCATGGGCAATTTCGACGCGCTGAAGGACTGGCACCCGGCCGTGGCCGCAAGCGCCGCCGACAAGGGCAACGCCGAGGGCTCGGTGCGCACCGTCAAGCTCAAGGGTGGCGGCGAGATCGTCGAGACGCTGCAGGCCCACGACGCCGCCGGCATGAAGTACTCCTACCGCGCCAAGCAGGGCGGCGCGCTGCCGGTGACGAACTACAGCGCGACGATCCAGGTCACCGCCGAGGGCAGCCAGTCGGTGGTCGAATGGCGTGGCGCCTTCTACCGCGGCTTCCCGAACAACGACCCGCCGCCCGACCAGAACGACGAAGCCGCCGTGAAGGCCGTCACCGGGGTCTACCAGTCCGGCCTGGCAAACCTGAAGACGCTGCTGGAAAAGCCCTGACACCCATGCCCCGCCGCCGCGCCACGCTGCCCACGCGCCGCCAGCTGCTGCAGGCCCTGGCGGCGTTGCCCTGGCTCCCGTGCTTGCAGCCGGCTCGCGCGCAAGCCGACCTGAAGCCGACGCCCCCCGTGCAGGTGCTCGAGGTCGAGGCCGGCGTCTACATGGTGCAGGGCCTGCCGGGCGAAGTGTCGCCCGACAACGGCGGCCGGTTGGGCAATGCCGGCTTCATCGTCGGCCGCCAGGGTGTGATGGCCATCGACAGCGGCACCTCTTTCCAGCATGGCCAGGCGCTGCTCGCGGCCATCGCGCAAGTGACGCCGCAACCGCTGCGCCTGGTGCTGCTGACGCAGGCGCGCCAGGAATTCATCTTCGGCGCCACCGCCTACCAGGCGCGCGGTGTGGCCGTGCACATGCATCGCCGGGCCGCCGAACTGATGGCGGCGCGCTGCGAGGGCTGCCTGAAGACGCTGCGTGCCGAACTCGGCGACGAAGCGATGCGCGGCACCGTCGTGCCCAGGCCCGATGTGTTGTTCGACGACACCCATGTGCTGGACACCATCGGCCGCCCGGTGCTGGTCAGCCACCATGGTCTGGCCAACGGCCCAGGCAGCGCCAGCGCCTTCGACACCCGCACCGGCACCCTGTTTGCCGGTGGCTTGCTGGACCACCACCGCATCCCCGACGTGCAGGACGGCGACATGGCGCAATGGCGCCAGGCCATTGCCGCGCTGCGCACGCTGAACATCCAGACCATCGTGCCTGGCCATGGCAAGCTGGGTGGCCGCGAAATCGCCGCCAGCAACGATCGCTACCTGGCCCAGCTGGAGGCGCGCTGCGCCGCGCTGCTGAAGGCGGGCACGGCGCTCAGCGCGGTACCCGACGCCGTCGAACTGCCCGAATTCAGCCGCTGGGACCAGTACGACGTCATCCACCGCCGCAATGCGTCGGTGGTCTTCCTGCGACTTGAACGCCAGCAGCTGCTGGCCCCGACCGAACAAGGAGCCCGCTCATGAAGCCCCAGCGCCGAATCCTTCTCGCCGCCGCCCTGCTTGGCGCGTGCGCCGCGGCCCTGGCTGCCCCCGGCGGGCTGCCGAATGCCGCGCATGGCGACAGCTCGCCCGAATGGGAGCGCCTGCGCGCCAAGGTCTTCCCCGGCCGCAGCATCGAGACCACGCCCGGCCGCCAGCAGGTGCAGATGATCGCGCCGCTGCGCGCGGCCTACGGCGCCTCGGTGCCGATCAAGGTGGTGTCGAAGCTGGCGCAGCGGCCCGAGCTCTACGTCAAGCGGGTCTATCTGTTCGTCGACAAGAACCCGTCGCCGATGGCGGCGGTGATCGACCTGACGCCAGCCATCGGCCAGGCCGACTTCGAGACCCGGCTGCGCGTCGACGAATACAGCCATGTGCGCGTGGTCAGCGAGCTGTCCAACGGCGAACTGCACATGGATTCACGTTACGTGAAAACCTCAGGCGGCTGCTCGGCGCCGCCGAACCGCGAGGCCCCTGAACTGATTGGCCGGACCGTGCTGCAGCTGCCCGAGGGCGTTCATCCGAACGCGGTGACGCCGGCGCAAGTGACGGTGCTGCACCCCAACGACACCGGTTTCGAGCTGAACAACCAGACGGTGATGTTCATCCCGCCGTACTTCGTGCGCAGCTTGAAGGTCAGCTACGACCGCCAGCCGCTGTTCAGCGCCGAACTCGACTTCTCGGTCAGCGAGAACCCGACGTTGCGCTTCAACTTCGTGCCACGCGGTGCCGGCGAATTGCGCGCCGAGGTCGAGGACACGAAGGACCGGCAATACACCGGCCGACTGGCCGTGGGCATCGAATGAACATCGGCTGCCGCGCTGGCACCCTGCTGCTGGCGCTGGCCGGCCTGCAGGGCAGCGCATGGGCCGCCCTGCCGGCGGCCTATGCGGCGATGGTGGTGGAAGCCATCGGCGGCACGGAACGCGCTGAGTTCGACCTCGACCCCGCCCTGCAGCGCGCCCGCGCCGAGAACAAGCCGCTGTATGTGTACCTGGGCGCGCGCGACTGCGCCTTCTGCCGCCGCTACGAGGCCTTTCTCAGCCGCCACGCCACCGAGTTGGTACCGCAGTTCCAGGCCCGCTACCTCGTCGTCGACCTGCGCAGTGCCCTGCTGCTGCAGGCGCCGAAGCTGTTCTTCCGCATTGGCGGACGCAGCCTGAACTACACCGACTGGATGCGTCAGCTGGGCGACGAACGGGTGCGCCAGCTCGTCTACCCCAGCGTCTGGCTGCTCGACGGCCAGGGCCGCAACCTGATGCAGATGCCCGCCGGTACCGGCACCTTCGAGACGGTGGAAGAGCAGCTCGAAATCCTGAGGCTGGTGCAATGAGGCCGGCACTGTGCCGCGTCGTGGCAGGCAGCGCCTGGCTGCTCGTGACGGGCACCACGCTGGCCCAGACGCCGGCACAGACGCCGCCACAGGCGCCGGGCCAGGCGCAACCACCAGCGCCCTGGCAGGTCGCCGGCCGCCAGGGGCTGATGCTGCTGGTCATCGTGCCCGCCGAACAGGCGCGAGACCAAGCCGCCTACGAAGCGCAGATCAAGCAGTTCTGCCCGCCCGAGCGCACCTGCTTCGTCAACTTCTACACCAACAGCACCGGCGCCGAGGCCAGCGTGCCGCTGCCCGACGCCATCGGCAGTGAAGCCACCGCCACCTTCAGGCGGTCGATGAAGCAGGGCGCCGAGAGCTTCCGCTGGAGCTGCCGGCTGCAGCAGCCACTGCCGAACTGCTTCTAGCCGGCTCTAGCCGGGCCGGATGGGCGCGAGCCGGCGCGAAGCTGCCGGGTCGCGAAACACCAGCGGGTGTTCGATGCCCTGCGGCGACGCGGCACCCCGTTCGGCGCGCTTGATCGCTGCCTGCACCTGGTGGTGCTGCGGGCTCTTCGGGCACACCGGGTCGGCCGCGGCCGGGTCCTGCGCCAGCATGTAGGCCTGGCAGCGGCAGCCGCCCAGGTCTTCCTCGCGCTGGTCGCAGCTGCTGCACGGTTCCTTCATCCAGCCGGTGCCGCGGTAGCGGTTGAAGCCTTCGGAGTCGAACCAGATGTCGCGCAGCGAATGCTCGCGCACGTTCGGGAAGGCCAGCCCCGGCAACATCCGCGCGGTGTGGCAGGGCAAGACCGTGCCGTCGGGGGTGATCGTCATGAACATGCTGCCCCAGCCGTTGACGCATTTCTTCGGCTTGCCGTCGTGGTAGTCGGGGGCGACGAAGAAGATGCGCATCTGCTCGCCGAGCTTGGCGCGCCAGCGTTCCATCGTGGCTTCGGCGCGCCGCAGCTGGTCGCGCGTCGGCAGCAGGGCGTCGCGGTTGTGCAGCGCCCAGGCGTAGTACTGGGTGTTGGCCAGTTCCAGGTATTCGGCACCCATCTCCACCGCCATCTCGATGATGCGGTCGACATGGTCGATGTTCAACCGGTGCAGCACCACGTTCATCACCATCGGCCAGCCGTTGGCCTGGATCGTGGCGGCCACGCGGCTCTTCAGGTCGAAGGTCTTGGTGTGCGACAGGAAGTCGTTCATCTCCTTCGTGCTGTCCTGGAACGACAGCTGCACATGGTCCAGCCCCGCGGCCTTCAGCGCCTCGGCGCGCGCGGGCGTCAGGCCCACCCCGCTGGTCAGGAGGTTCGTGTAGTAACCCAGGCGTCGGGCCTCGGCGACCAGCACTTCCAGGTCGTCGCGCAGCAGCGGCTCGCCACCCGAGAAGCCACATTGGACGGCGCCGAGTTCACGGCCCTGGCGCAGCGCGCGCAGCCAGCCTTCGGTGTCGAGTTCCTGGTCCGCCTGGGTCTGCGCGAAGTCGATCGGGTTGTAGCAGAACACGCAGTGCAACGGGCAGCGGTACGTCAGTTCGGCCAGGAGCCACAGCGGCGGGCCGATCGGGGCGCTGCCGCTCATGGCTGCGCACCGGCCTCGACCAGCCAGCGCTTGCCGGCCGCGACGTCGATGAAACCCAGCACGTCGCCTTCCAGGCCGCTGACGTTGAAGGCTGCTTCCAGGTCGCTCACGATCTCGCTGATGCGCTTGCTGCCGTCGCAGCGCGACATGATGTGGCCGGCGCTGCCGTTGAGCTTGACCATGCCTTCGGGGTAGAGCAGCACATGGCAGTCCTGCGCGGCTTCCCATTGCAGCCGGAAGCCGGGGCCGATGCGGGGGATGCTGTCGGGCGTCACGCAGCAGGCCCCGTGACGCCGTAGCGCGTAGCCATCGCGTCGTTCATCGCCCACAACACGTCGAGCTTGAACTGCAACACCTCCAGCGCGCGCTGCTGCAGTGCGCGCGTGTCGAAGTGCGCCAGCGTGATCGCCAGCCCCTGTTCGACGTCGCGCCGCGCCTGGCTGACCCGGTTGCGGAAGTACGCCAGACCCTCGGCCTCGATCCACGGGTAGTGCTCAGGCCAGGTCGCCAGCCGCTGCTTGTGGATCTCGGGCGCGAAGAGTTCGGTCAGCGACGAACACACCGCCTCCTGCCAGGGTGCGCGGCGCGCGAAGTTCACATAGGCGTCCACCGCGAAACGCAGCGCCGGCACCACGTGGCGCAGGTCCTCGACCTCTTCGCGTTGCAGGCCGACCGACTGCGCCAGCCGCAGCCAGGCTTTAATGCCGCCCGGATCCTTCACGCCGCCCAGTTCGAAACCGTCGTGATCCAGGATGCGCTGCACCCAGCCGCGGCGCACCTCGCTGCTGGAACAGTTGGAGAGGATCGCGGCGTCTTTCACCGGGATCGCGATCTGGTAGTAAAAGCGGTTGGCAACCCAGCCGCGGATCTGCTCCGGCGTGGCACGCCCGCTGTTCAGCATCACATTGAACGGGTGGTGAATGTGATAAGCCTTGCCGCGCTCGCGCAGTCGGGCTTCGAAGTCGTCGCGCGACCAGGCGGGTTCCAGGTTCATGGCTTCAGAGTTGCAGTTGCAGCCCGTCCTCGCAGACATTGATGCCTGCGTGCGCGAGCGCCGCGCGCTCGGCCGAGTCTTCGTCGAGGATCGGGTTGGTGTTGTTGATGTGGATGAGCCAGCGCTGCGTGCGCGGCGGCAGCCGAGACAGCCACTCGACCATCCCGCCGGGCCCGTGTTGCGCGAGGTGGCCGATCTCGTGCGCGCGCTTTTTGCCCACGCCTTGCGTCAGCATCTCGTCGTCGGTCCAGAAGGTACCGTCGACCATCACCGCGTCGGCGCCGGCCATGGCGTCAAAGACCGCAGGCGTGATCTCGCCAAGGCCGGGCGCGTAGAACAGGCTGCGCCCGCTGCGCACGTCGGTGATGCTGATGCCGATGTTGTCGCCCGGCACCGGGTCATCGCGGTGCGGCGAGTACGGTGCTGCCTTGCTCTGCAGCGGCAGGGCGCGCAGCACCAGCCCAGGAACGCCGGGAACCTCGAATGGAGAACCGTCGAGCCCGATGCGGTGGCGGTGGACGCCGCAGTAGTGCCCCAGCACCCGCAGCACCGGGTTGCCTTGTGTCAGGTCTTCGGCCACCGGGTCGGTGCACCACAGCGGCAGCGGCGTGCTGCGTTCGCGCAGCATGAACAGGCCGGTGGCATGGTCGATCTGGCCGTCGATCAGCACGACACCCGCGATCGCCGAATCGCGCAGCGCACGCGCGGGCTGGAGCGCCCGGTTGGCGCGAATCTGCTCGAGGATGTCGGGCGACGCGTTGAAAAGCACACCGTCGTCGGCATCATCGGGCCGGATGAAGATTGACGACTGGGTGCGCGCCTTGGCGCGCAGCGAGCCAACACGCTGGCCGGCGCAGTTGCGGCAGTTGCAGTTCCATTGCGGGAAACCGCCGCCTGCGGCAGAACCCAGAACAGTGATTCGCATTGGATGCGCCGGCGGCCAGCCAGCACCAGCGCATTACCGCGGGCGCCAGCCGGCCAGCGGCTCAGCGGTTGGCGACGTAGAGAGAGATCTCGAAGCCAAAGCGCCAGTCGATTGCGGTCGGGGTTTGCCAGGTCATGAAAGTTTCCTTTGAGAGTGCCTACAGCGCCGGACGGCAGCTGTGGGGGCATCATTGCCCCGCGACGTATGGTCAGGCCATCAAGCGGCGGCGAACAGGGTGGGCTTCATGAATGGGACTTCATGATTTTCATGAATCGCACTGCGGGCCACAGCCGATAGCATCCGTCGGTGACCCTGCATGCCGATCGCACCCCCTTTCGAAGCTGGACTCTGGACGCCGGACACGGGCATCGACTGCAGGTCGACGAGTGGGGTGTACCCGACGGCACGCCTGCGCTGCTATTGCACGGCGGGCCCGGTTCGGGCTGCTCCCCGCTGCTGCGGCGCTTCTTCGACCCCGCCCGCTATCGCGTGATCTGCCTCGACCAGCGCGGTGCCGGGCGCAGCCTGCCGCGCGGCAGCACGGTTCACAACACCACCGCCGAACTGCTGGCCGACGTGCACCTGTTGCGCCAGCGGCTTGGTCTGCCGCGCTGGCTCGTCGTCGGCGGCTCATGGGGGGCCACGCTCGCGCTGGCGCACGCGCTGGCCGAGCCGCAGGCGGTGGCCGCCCTGCTGCTGCGCGCACTGTTCCTTCCGCGCCGGCAGGACATCGACGCCTTCTTCGCCGGCGGTCCGTCCCTGGACGTGCTCGCCGCCGGCCTTCGTGCGGGCGGTGCCGAAGCACACCGCAGCGCCCTGGCGTGGTGGCGCCACGAGCGCGAACGCAGCGGCGGTGGCGCGGGCGGCGGCAGCGATCCCGAAGGTGCGGCACTGG
>JAABPT010000442.1 GCA_011391855.1 Burkholderiales bacterium | reverse complement strand
GCCCATTTTTCCAGGTCAACGTCTATCATCCGGTTCATCAATGACTCGTTCCCACTCCATGTCCGACCCCGCATCGTCCAGTCCGCCCGCCTTGACCGTCTATTTCGACGGCGCCTGCCCGGTGTGCTCGCGCGAAATCGCCATGTACCGCCGCCAACCCGGCGCCGAGGCCTGCTCCTGGGTCGACGCCGCGAGCTGCGACGCGGCCGAGCTGGGCGCCGACCTCAGCCGCCCGGCTGCGTTGGCACGATTCCATGTTCGCCGCGCCGACGGCAGCCTGGTCGACGGCGCGCGCGGCTTCGCCGAGCTCTGGCGCACCCTGCCGCGCTGGGCCTGGCTGGGTCGTGTGGCCGGGTTCGGCCCCATGCCGGCGCTGCTGGACACGGGCTACCGCCTGTTTCTCTTGCTGCGTTCGCGCTGGCGTCCGGCCGCAGCGGCTGCGTCAGCGCGGCGGTCCTGAAGTTGCGGGCGCGGCCGCCGTCGGCCCGAATCCTTTTTCCCTCTTGTCCCGTCCGTCACCCCCACCCGAAAGGTCCCGCATGTCCGCTCTGGAAAGTACGAACCGCATTGCCGTGGTCGGCGCCGGCATCGCAGGCGCTGCTTGCGCGGCCAGCCTGCAAGAGGCCGGCGTGCAGGTGACCCTGTTCGACAAGTCGCGCGCCGTCGGCGGACGCATGTCCACCCGCCGCGCCGCCTGGGCGGACGGGGACGGCACTGAATGCACCGCGGAGTTCGACCACGGCGCTCAGGCTCTCACTGCCCGGCAGCCCCGGTTTCGCGCCATGCTCGCGCGTGCTGAATCGGCGGGGGTGGTGGCGCGCTGGCAGCATCGTGTGCACGCCACCTGGCCGGCGCCGGGCGTGCGGGAAGCCTGGGTGGCCACGCCGGGCATGCCGGCGCTGGTACGCCACCTGGCGCGCGGCGTGCCGCAGCGGCTGGCGCAGGCCGTGCAGCGGCTGCATCGCACGGCCGAGGGCTGGCACCTGGTGCTGGCCGGCGGTGAGACGGCGGGGCCGTTCGACCAGGTCGTGCTCGCCCTGCCGCCGGCCCAGGCAGCGGTCTTGCTGGCCGGCCACCACGACCGTTGGGCCGACTCGCTGGCCGCCGTGCCCATGGCGCCCTGCTGGACATTGATGGCCGCCACGGCCGATGTCGACTGGCCCTGGGACGCGGCCGAACCCGCTCGCGGCCCGTTGGCCTGGGTGGCGCGCAACGACCGCAAACCCGGCCGCAACACGCCGCGCGGCGTCGCCACCTGGGTGGCGCAGGCCACGCCGGCCTGGAGCGCTGCGCACCTGGAAGCCGACCCGGCCACGGTGGCGGAAGCGCTGCGCCACGCGCTGCAAGGCCTGCTGCCGCCGCGGCTGGCAGGCGAGCCACCGCTGGCATGGCATCACGCCAGCGTGCACCGCTGGCGGTATGCGGTGCCGGCCGACCGCAGCAGCCTGGACGGCCGTGAATGCTGGTGGGACGCCGACCGCGGTCTGGGCGTGTGCGGCGACTTCTTCAACGGCGGCAACGTCGAAGCTGCATGGCGTTCGGGTGACGAACTTGCCGACACGGTGGCGGCCTGGCTGGAGCAGCCGCACGACACCCCGGTGGCACCCGAGGCGATCCGCCACCCGGCGCCGGCGGCAAATACCGAGGCGGCTGAAGCCGCTTGAGCGCGGCGCTACGGCGGCGGCGCGGCGTCGGGGCTTTCCGGCGCCCGCCACCACGCCCGCAGCTGTGCCGCCACGTCGGCATGGCCCAGCAGGTCCAGGTGGCCCAGCCCGCTGCCCACCCACTGCCGCCCTGGCTCGAAGGCCAATGTGCGACGGGCCTGCGTGTGGCGGCCCAGGGCGCTGTCCACCGGCACCAGCCCGTCGCCCAGCAGCTTGTGGCGTGGCTTGTCGCTGTCGAGCCGCAGCGCCCCGGCCATGGCATAGCAGGCCACGCCCGCAGGCAGCGGCACCGGCGTGCGCGTGTCGTGGCCGTGGGCGAAGCGGTCGGCCCCGGCCCAGTCTTCATCGAGCAGGCTGCCGTGGCGCAGGTCGGTGATGCCGGCGCTGCGCAGCTTGCCCAGGCGTGAGATCGCCGCCGTGTAGGGGCTGGCGCCGAGCAAGGTGTCGATCCAATGGCCGCCGCGCTCCAGCGGCGCGCCGTGATGCGGCGTGCCCAGGAAGAAGATGCGCTTCACCAGCGGCGGCCAGGCGTCGCCACGCTCCTGCACCTGGCGCAGCGCGCTGCGCACCACCAGGCCGCCCATGCTGTGTGCCAGCACCGCGATCTCTTGCAGCGGCACCGGCCAGGCCTGTTGCAGCGCCTGCAGCCGGTCGGCCAGTTCCAGCCCGTTGCTGGAGACATGGCGGCCGGTGTTGTAGTGCAGGTGCAGCAGCGTGAAGTTGGCTTCTTCTGCCAGCTCCGAGCCGTAGTCGTGGCCGTTGCGTTGCCATTGCCCGGGGTGCATGCACAGGCCGTGCAGCAGCAGCAGCACCCGAGGCCGGGCCTGCGGCAGCGCCTGGGCCAGCGCGTCGGGCCGCAGCGTGAGCGCCTGGCCGTCATGGCGCAGCGTCATGGCCAGGGCCAGCGGGTTGCCGGTGGCGGCGAGGTGGTCGCCGAGCACGCCGTTGAGCACCGCGATCAGCGCCTCGCGCTCGGCCGGGGACGGCGGCACGGCCCCCGGCGCCTGCGGCGCGCCGAGCAGCGAAACCAACTGGCCCAGCAGCGCGTCCAGACTGCCACCCACCAGCCGCGTGACGCCGCGGATGCTGCGGTAGACGAGCCCGGTGATGCCGCGCGTGGGCTGCTGCGACGCCTCGCCCAGCGGCCACGGCGTGCGCAGGATGTTGTGGTGCAGGTTCTCCACCAGGTGGGTCAGGCCCAGCGTGGCGTCCACCGCCAGGCGGCTGGCGCCGCGCAGGTCGCTGGCCAACACGCGGGCGGGTTGCCTGGACAGGCGTTTTGCGGTTTCCTTCATGCCGGCATCATGCCTGCATCACCGGGTGCCGCCGATTCGGCCCGTGCGCCCGTGCGCCCGTGTGCCAGCCCGCGTTGTCGGGGCGGCCCGGATAATGCAATGCCGGGCAGCCGCCGTCTGCCCAACTCACAGGTTGCCCGATGAACGAAGTTGTCAAGGTGGAGGTGCAGCGCACTGGCCGCCGGTTCGAAGCCGAGGCCGTGTTCGACCTCGCCGCCGAGGCCCACACCGTGTGGGAGACGGTCACCGACTACGGCGCGCTGCCGCGCTTCATGCCGGGCATCAGCGCCTGCCGCGTCATCGAGCGGCGCCCTCTCGGCGACGGCGAGGGCGACGAGCACCTCGTCGTCGAGCAGCAGGGCGAGTTCCGTTTCCTGATGTTCGCGCAGGCCATGACGGTGCGGCTGAATATCGAGAACCTGCGGCTGCGCTCCACCGAGGCCACCGCGGTGAGCTTCGAGCTCGGTCTGTTCTCGCGCCGCGCCATCGACGTCTTCGTGGGTCGCTACGAGCTGGAGGCGCTGCCCACCCGCCGCGGCCCGCCGCGCACGCAATTGCGCTACACGGCGCAGATCGGGCTGCGCCTGCCGCCGCCCCCGGCCATCGGCACCGTGGCGGTGCGGCAGAACCTGACCACCCAGCTCGAGGCGGTGGCGGCGGAAATCGCCCGCCGCAGCAGCAGTGCCGCACCCACCGCCCGCCGCCGCTGAACCGTTGTCGTCCGACCCGCAAGGCGTTGACGTGACGACGGACCATGCCGCACCGAAACCGAAACCGGTGCGCGCGACTCGCCCGCGGCGGCAACTGATCGACCTGGCGCTGCAAGGGGGCGGCTCGCACGGTGCCTTCACCTGGGGCGTGCTCGACCGCCTGCTGGAAGACGAGCGGCTGGAAATCGCCGGCATCAGCGGCACCAGCGCCGGCGCCATGAATGCGGTGGCGCTGGCCGCCGGGCTCATGGAGGGCGGCCGCAGCGGCGCCCGCGAAGCGCTGCGCCGCTTCTGGACGCGCGTGGCCCAGGCCTCGCCTTTCCATGCCCTGCAGTCCGGCCCCTGGGGCGAACTGTTCGGAACCGACAACCCCTGGCTGGCGCCGATGCAGATGTATGCGCAATGGCTGGGGCAACTGGTTTCGCCCTACCAGTTGAACCCGCTCAACCTGAACCCGCTGCGCGACATCCTGCAGACCGAGATCGACTTCGACCGCGTGCGCCAGTGCAGCAAGACGCGCCTGTTCATCGCTGCCACGCAGGTGCGCAGCGGCCGTCTGCGCGTGTTCGAGCAAAGCGAACTCACCGCCGATATGGTGCTGGCCTCGGCCTGCCTGCCGCTGCTCTTCCAGGCGGTGCAGATCGACGGCGAACCCCACTGGGACGGCGGCTACGCCGGCAACCCGACACTGCTGCCGCTGATCACCGGCACGCCGGCCGACGACCTGCTGCTGGTGCCGATCAACCCGCGCCTGCGCGAGGCGACGCCCACGAGCGCCAGCGACATCCTCGACCGCATCAACGAGGTCACCTTCAACGCCAGCCTGCTGAAGGAACTGCGCTCGCTGGCGCTGCTCAAGCAACTGATTCGGGACGAAGGCCGCCCGCGCAGCCGCCGCAGCGCGCCGCGCCAGCCGCTGTACGAGCGCGTGGACGCGCTGCGCGTGCACCGGCTCGACGCCGAGGCCGAACTGTCCAGGTTCGGCGCCTCGACCAAGCTCGACACGCGCTGGAGCTTCCTGCAGCAACTGCACGGCATCGGCCGCCGGGCGGCCGATGAGTGGCTGCGCCAGAACTTCGAGCACCTGGGCCGGCGCTCGACGGTGGACCTAGCGCAGGAATTCCCGGGCTGAGCCTGCCGCACCGCTGCCGCGTGGCGCAGCGGCCCGCGGCAACGATGGAGGTCACGTGGTCGTGATCACACGGCGCACGGCGCGCTGTGCGCGGCCGTGCGGCCCGTGTCTCGCGCTCAGCGACCCGGCCCGCGCATCGTCATGCGCTGGCCATAAGGGCCACGCAGGCGCTGGTCGGCCACGGCCTTCTGCTCGGGCGTGAGCACGGCGTACAAGTCCTTCAACGCAGCTTCGCGCGCGGCCAAATGGGTTTCGCGCATCTGCTGCATGGCCTCGCGACGCGAAGCACGGTCGGCCGGGGTGGCGGCCTGCGGATCCTGCACCTGGGCCTGCATCTGGGCCTGCATTTGCGTGCGCAGGACCTGGCGCTGCTCGGCCTGCTGCTGCACGACCGCGGTGTAGCCCTGCCAGGCGCCTTCCTGGGTGGCGCCGATCTTGAGTTCGGTCTTCAGGTCGGACAGCCGCGCCGCGGTAACGGCCGGGGTTTCCGGGCCGTGCATGCCGCCGCGCATGCCGTGGCCGTGGCCCATGCCGTGGTCCATGCCGCACCCCATGCCCTGGGCCTCGCAAGCGGCTGGCCCGGCACCGGGACCCTGGCCATGGCCTTGATAGGCGAAAACCGCACTGGCGGCAGCGAGCGAAAAAACGGCCAGCGTGATGGCGGCAAATCGGGTGGTGGTCTTCATGATGATCTCCATGAACAGGTGTCTGTTGGGGCGGGCCCGGAGGGACTCGTCCGTTGCAAGGAACCCCTGTGCAACGCTTCCCATTGGATCGGCACCGTGTAAGCCGCGTGTGTCGCACCCAGGCCCTTTTTGTCGCGGCAGGCGTCGGGCCGCGGGCTTGACATGCTGTGATACGTTTATCTTTCCCACCGCGGCCCCGTGTAGCGGTGCAATACCGGTGCGGAAAGAAGCCATGGACAGACCCGACCACATCCTCATCGTCGACGACGACGCCGAGATCCGCACCCTGCTCACGCGCTACCTGGAAAAGAACGGGCTGCGTGCCACTGCCGTGGGCGACGGCCGCGCCATGTGGCAGGCACTGGACCGCGGGCGCTTCGACCTGGTGGTGCTCGACCTCATGCTGCCCGGCGACGACGGCCTCACGCTGTGCCGCAACCTGCGCGCGAAGGGCGACATCCCGGTGATCATGCTCACCGCGCGCGGCGACGAGACCGACCGCATCGTGGGCCTGGAGATGGGCGCCGACGACTACCTGCCCAAGCCCTTCAGCGCGCGTGAACTGCTGGCGCGCATCAAGGTCATCCTGCGCCGCACGCGCAGCCTGCCGCCCAACCTGGTGCCGCAGGGCGAACACCTGCTGCGCTTTGCCGGCTGGGCGCTGGACACGGCACGGCGCCAGCTCATCTCACCGGCCGGCGAGGAAGCGCCGATAGGCGGCGCCGAATACAAGCTGCTGCGCGTCTTCCTGGACCACCCCAACCGCGTGCTCGACCGCGACCAGCTGCTCGACCTGAGCCAGGGCCGCGAGGCCGAGCCGCTGGACCGCAGCATCGACGTGCAGGTGAGCCGCCTGCGCCACCGCCTGGGCGACGACCCGAAGAGCCCGCAGCTCATCAAGACCGTGCGCGGCGAGGGTTATGTGCTTTCGGTGCCGGTGGACAAGGAGGGTGGTTGAACCCTGCTGCGCAAGCCGCGAAGACTGCCGCGCCGCGCGGCCTGCAGCGCTGGCTGCCGCGCACGCTGTTCGGCCGCCTGTTGCTGGTGCTGGCCAGCGGCCTGCTGGTGGCGCAGCTGCTCAGTGCGGCCATCAACGTGGCCGAACGCGACCGGCTGCTCAGCAGCAGCTTCGGCATGCAGCCGGCGCAGCGCATTGCCGACGTGGTGCACCTGCTTGACGACCTGGGCGAAGCCGAGCGCGCGCGCGTGGTGGCCGTGCTCCGCGTGCCGCCGCTGGTGTTGTCGCTGCACCCGGCGCCGTTGACCGCCGCCGAGGCGCCGGCGGCCTGGCACGCACGCATGTTCGCTGCGCGGCTGCGCGCCGCGCTGGGCGACGAGCGGCCGCTGCGCGTCGAAGCGCGTGCTGGCCACATGCCGCCTGCCGAGGGAACAGGTGTGCAGCGAACGGGCCCGCGCTGGAGCGAAGGCGCGGGGCCTGGCGCCCTGGGCCGTGGCGGCGATGGCAGCAGTGGCGGTGGTAGCAGCCTGGGCCCCGGCGGCGGTCAAGGCATGGGTCCCGGCGCCATGATGGGCCGCGGCGCGATGCGCGGCCGCGACGGCGCGGCCGCCATCGTGCGCACCGAAGTGCAGTTGCGCGACGGCCTCTGGGCCCGCTTCGACACCGAACTGCCGGCCGCGCCACAGACGCTGCCCTGGCGGCTGGCGCTGACGCTGGCGGTGCTGCTGGCCAGCGTGCTGGCCTTGTCCTACATCGCCGTGCGCTGGGTGGTGCAGCCACTGCAGCGGCTGACGCAGGCCGCCCAATCGCTGGGCGAAGACCTGAACCGCCCGCCGCTGCCCGAGGACGGTCCGCGCGAAGTGCAGCAGGCGGCCCGCGCCTTCAACACCATGCAGCAGCGGCTGGCCGCCTTCGTGAACGAGCGCACACGCATGCTCACCGCGCTGTCGCACGATTTGAAGACGCCCATCACCCGCATGCGCCTGCGCGCCGACCTGCTGGACGACGAAGAACAACGGCAGCGCTTCGAGTCCGACCTCAAGGAGATGGAGGCCATGGTCACGCAGACGCTGGAGTTCATGCGCGGACTGGGCGGCAACGAAGCGCGCGTGCCCGTGGACATGATGGCGCTGCTGGCCGCGCTGCAGGCCGACCAGCAGGCCATGGGGCGCACTGTGGCGATCGTTGGCCAAGCCCGCCGGCCCTGCCTGGGCGTGGCTTCGCTGCTCAGGCGGGCGCTGAACAACCTGATCGACAACGCTGTGCTCTACGGCGGTCGCGCCACCGTGCAAGTGGAAGAAATCCCCCTCGCTCTGGTACTGCGCGTGCTCGACGAAGGCCCGGGACTGCCCGACGCCGAACTGGAACGTGTCTTCGAGCCCTTCTACCGCCTGGAAGCATCACGCAGCCGGGCCACCGGCGGCACCGGGCTGGGCCTGGGCATCGCGCGCAACATTGCGCGCGCCCATGGCGGCGAACTGGTGCTGCACAACCGGCCCGAAGGCGGCCTGGAGGCGCGTCTCACCCTGCCCTGGCGTGGAAACTGAGAACGCCCGCCCGATGAGGAAACGACCCGTGCAGGCCGCGCCGCCGGCGCGCTACGCTGCGGTTGCAATCAACCTGTAGACGCTGCGCATGAACGGCAATCCCGTGCTGTATGGCATTCCCAGCTGCGACACCGTCAAGCGCGCCCGCGCCTGGCTGCTGGCGCGGGGCGTGGTGCACCGCTTCCACGATTTCAAGAAATCCGGCGTGCCGCCGGCGCGGCTGGACGCCTGGATCGCCGCTGTGGGCTGGGAGGCGCTCGTCAACCGCCAGGGCACGACCTGGAAGAAGCTGGACGAGGCCGCGCGCGCCGCCGTGGTGGACGCCGCCTCGGCCCGCGCCCTCATGCTGGCCGCGCCGAGCGCCATCAAACGCCCGGTGGTGGAATGGCCGCAAGGCAGGATCTGCGTGGGCTTCGACCCGGCGCGCTTTGCCGGCCTGGCCGCCCTGCCGGGGATCTGAAGCCGGCTCGCGATAGACGCTCCGGCAGTCGACCCTACGCTGCAGCCGCTGCAGGATCATCACGATGGCGAAATGGCCCGAGGGGCTTGCCGCCTTGCTACCCGGTCAAGGCAACTGCTGCAGCACCAGCGGCAGCACGGCCGCAGCACCCGCGTCGCGCAGCCGGGCGGCGGCCACGGTGACCGTCCAGCCGCTGCGGTAGCGCGCGTCCACCAGCAGCAGCGGGCCGGCGGGCAGCGCCGCATCCGCCCGCACCTGCAGGCTCTGCAGCAGCGCGGCCACGCGCGCGCCGGAAGCGGCATCCGGCGCCGGCGGCGGCCCTTCGAGGCTGAGCACGTCAAGCACCTGCAGCCGGCCCACGCGCGCAATGTGCGCCACCACGCTGGCAATCAGCCGCGCATGGTCGCGCGACGGCATGGGCACCACCGCCACCGGCCGCCGCGCCCAGGTGCGGCGCCAGCGGGCCAGCAGGGCCACCACGCCGTCCAGCACTTCTGCTGGGGCCTCTTGGTCGGGCCCGGCAAACAGTGGGCGCAAGAGCTCGCCCCAGCCCGGGTCGTCGGCAAAAGCCAGCGCGCGGCCCTCGTCGCAGCCAGTGATCCGGCCCTTGTAGCCCTTTGCGCCCAGCCCGGTAGGCCACAGCTTGCGCGGCTCGATGATCTGCTCGCGCCCGCGGGCAAACACGCGCGCGGCTTCGGTGGCTGCGCTGCTGGGGTGCAGCCCCGGGTGCGGCAGCCAGCCGCTGCAGGCGCTGCAGCGGCCACAGTCCTGCGGATCGGGGTCGTCCAGCGCGGTCTGCAGAAAGCGCATCAGGCAGCCGGCGCCACGCGCAAAGCGCCGCATCAGGTCGGCTTCCTGTGCACGCACGCGCGCCAGGTCGGCCCAGCGCTGGGCGTCGAAGTGCCAGGGCTGGCCGGTCGAGGCCCAGGCGCTGCCTTCGCGCTGCACCACCTCTTCCACCGCCAGGATCTTGAGCAGGCCTTCCAGCCGGCCGCGCCGAATGCTGGTGGCGGTTTCCAGCGCCAGCAGCGACAGCGGCCCTGCCGCCAGCGCGGCCAGGATCTGGCCCACGCGCTCTTCGTCGGGCACGCCCGCGGTGGCGAAGTAGGCCCAGAGGGCTTCGTCGGTCTCGGCCGGCAGCAGCACGGCCAGGGCATCTTCCAGCGCCCGACCCGCGCGGCCCACCTGCTGGTAGTAGGCCACCGGCGAAGCGGGCGAGCCGACATGGATGCAGAACGCCAGGTCGGGTTTGTCGTAACCCATGCCCAGCGCCGAGGTCGCCACCACGGCCTTGAGCTGGTTGTCGCGCAGGGCGTCTTCCACGCGCTGGCGCGTGGCCGTTTCCAGCCCGCCGTGGTAGGCCGCCACCACGAAGCCCTGCCCGGCCAGAAAGGCGGCCAGGCGTTCGGCTTCGGCCACGGTCAGGGTATAGACGATGCCCGAGCCGGCCGCCTGCTGCAGCGCATCGGCCACCCAGGCGTAACGCTGCAGGGCCGTGAGCCCCGGCACCACCGCCAGGCGCAGCGAGGACCGCGCCAGCGTGCCGCGAAAAGTGCGTGCATCGGCGCCGAGCTGGCGCGCCACGTCTTGCGTCACGCGGGTGTTGGCGGTGGCCGTGGTGGCCAGCACGGGGGTGTCGGCGCCGATACCCAGCAGCGTGCGCGCCAGGCGCTGGTAGTCGGGCCGGAAGTCGAAACCCCAGTCGGAAATGCAATGCGCTTCGTCGATGACCACCAGCCCGGCGGCGGCCACCAGGCCGGGCAGGCGGCGTGCGAAGGCGGGGTTGCCCAGGCGTTCGGGCGACACCAGCAGCACGTCCAGCACGCCGGCGGCAATGTCGGCAAACACCGCGTCCCAGGCCTCCACGTTGGTGGAATTGACGGTGGCCGCACGCAGCCCGGCCTTGGCCGCGGCGCTGACCTGGTCGCGCATCAGCGCCAGCAGCGGCGAGATGATCAATGTCGGCCCGCCGCCTGCGGCACGCAACGCCGACGTGGCCGCCCAGTACACCGCCGACTTGCCCCAGCCTGTGGCCTGCACCACCAACACGCGGGCCCGATCGTCCACCAGCGCGGCCACCGCAGCCGTCTGGTCGGCGCGCGGTCGCGCTTGCGGGCCGGCCATGGCGGCCAGCACCTTCTGCAGATGGATGTCGGCTGCCGTCACGACAGGCATTGTCGGGCAGCCGGGAAGCCAGACAGAGGGACAACTCTGCAATGCACCGCGGCCCTGCGTTGCGTCAGTCCTTCGCGCGCCGGGTGGTCCGGTGGCTGGGGATAGCATCTGACGCATCCGACACTCCCGCCCGGTCGCAAGGACCCCCATGCACGCTTCCGCCGATCCAGACCCCCGCCTGGCCGGCACTTCGGTGCTGGTGATGGGCGCCAGCGGTTATGTCGGCACCCACCTGGTGCCGCACCTGGCCGCCCAGGGCGCCCGCGTGCGCGCTGCCGGGCGCCGGCTGGGCGCGTTGCAGGCCCGCGACTGGGACGGCGTGGAAGTCATCGCCGCCGACGCGCTGGACCCGGCCAGCCTGGACGCCGCGCTGCACGGCGTGCAGCTGGCCTACTACCTGGTGCATTCGATGGCCGCCGGGGCCGACTTCCCGCAGCGCGACCGCCAGGCGGCGCAGAACTTCGCCGCCGCCGCCGCACGCGCCGGTGTGCAGCGCATCGTCTACCTGGGCGGGCTGCAGCCGCCCGGCGAGGCCTCGGCCCACATGGCCTCGCGCGGTGAAACGGGCGACGTCCTGCGCCAGGGCCCGGTGCCGGTGACGGAGCTGCGCGCGGGGGTGATCATCGGCCCCGGCTCCGCGGCCTTCGAGGTCATCCGCGACCTGGTCCTCCACCTGCCGGCCATGGTCGCGCCGCGCTGGGTCAGCTCGCGCTCGCAGCCGATTGCGCTGGACGACGTGCTGACCTACCTGTTGCGGCTGCCGCTGCTGCCGCAAACGGCGGGCGCCAGCTACGACATCGGCGGCCCCGAAGTGCTGACCTACAAGGACATGATGCTGCAGTTCGGCGAACTGGTGGGCCGCCGTCCGTTGATCGTGCCGGTGCCGGTGCTCAAGCCGCGGCTGTTTTCCCACTGGCTTCATCTGGTGACGGCCGTGCCCACCAACGTGGCGCGCGCACTGATCGAAGGGCTGGAACACGATGTGCTGGCCGAAGACGCCGCCATCCGCGAACTGGTGCCGCTGAAGCTGCTGAGCTATCGCCAGGCGGCGCAGGCCGCGCTGGACCGCGAGCGCCGCGCAACGCAGGCCGCCAAGACCCGGCCGACGCAGGGCCACGGCCCGCGCTGGACCGAAGGCGACATGGTGTTTCGCCAGCAGCGCTCCGACTTCGCCTTCTACGCCAGGCAGCTGCAGGCGCAGGCCACGGCCGCCGCACCGGCTGCCGATCTGTGGGAGCAGGTGGTGCAGATCGGCGGCGACAACGGCTACTACTTTCTGAACGTGCTGTGGCAGGTGCGCGGCGGCCTGGACCAGTTGCTGGGCGGGAGCGGCCTGCGCAGGGGCCGGCCCCCGGCGCACGCACTGCGGGTGGGCGATGCGGTGGACTTCTGGCGCGTGGTGGCGCTGGAGCCCGGCCGCCGCCTGACGCTGCTGGCCGAAATGAAGATGCCGGGCGCGGCCACGCTGCACTTCGAAGTGACCCCACAGGGCGAACAAAGCAGCCAGGTCGGCGTCACGGCCACCTTCCACCCGGCAGGCGCCCCCGGGCTGGCCTACTGGCATGCGCTGACCCCCGTGCATGCGGTGCTGTTCCCGGGTTTGGCGCAGGCGCTGGCCCGGCGCGCCGCGCAAGCGGCCGCGGCCAAGGCGGCGCCTTCGGCGACTTGATACCGCAGGGTCGACGCCATGAAGCCCGGGCACCGCGGCGCAGACTTGATCCATGTCGGTCGGCCCGCAGCGGGCGCATGGTCCAATAGCGTTTCGATGCAAGGAGATGCGATGAAATATGAACCCGTGGCAAGACCGGCCATGAAGAGAGTCGTGTCGTCGGTGGTGCTCGTGCTGGGTCTGGGCCTGAGCGCCGGCACGACGGCGGCCGCCGAAGGCATGAACCCCGACGCCGACGAGATCCTGCGCTCGATGTCGAAATTTCTCGCCGGCACCAAGACCTTCAGTGTGGCGGCCGACGTGAGCCTGGAGTTCATGACCGTCGACGCGCAGAAGCTGCAGTTGAACAGCCGCGCCACCGTGCTCTTGGAGCGGCCTTCGAAATTTCACGCCACGCGCCAGGGCCGTTTTGCCGACACCGAACTGTTCTACGACGGCAGCCAGCTCACGGTCTACGGCAAGACGCTGAAGGCCTATGTGCAGCAGGACCTGGCCGGCAGCATCGACCAAGCCGTCGCCGCCCTGGAAACGGCGTCGGGGCTGGCCATGCCGGGTGCGGACCTCCTGTTTGCCGACCCCTACGCCGTACTCACCAAGGGCGTGACCAGCAGCGGCTACCACGGCTTGGCGACGGTGGGCGGCGTGAAGGCGCACCACCTGGCCTTCCGCACGCCCAGCGTGGACTGGCAGATCTGGGTGCAGGACGGTGACCAGCCTTTGCCGCTGAAATATGTCGTCACCACCAAGCGGCTGGCCGGTGCGCCGCAGTACAGCGTGCAGCTGAGCCAGTGGAACCTGAAGCCGGCCGTTCCCGCCGGACGATTCAAGTTCGTGGCCCCGCCGGGGGTCGAGAAGCTGCAGGCACTTCCTGTGGACGAGACCGGGGAGCCCAAGACGGCCGAGGAGGCGAAGAAATGACGACGCATCGATCGAAGCTCTTGTTGCTGGCCCTGGGTGGCGCAGTGCTGGTGGCCGACCTGCTGCCTGGTGGCACGGTTCCTGGCGGGGTGCTGGTCAGCGATGCCCAGGCCGTGGTCGGGCGTCCACTGACACCCGTGAGCGTGGCCGGGGTGGCCCGGCGCACCACGCGGCGCGTGGTGGCCACCACCACCTACGTCGCCACGCTGCCCCCGGCGTGCACGGTGGTGGTCATCGAAGGCACCACCTTGCAGCAGTGCGGCGGCACCTACTACCAGCAGTCGGGAACGCAGTACGTGGTGGTCAAGGTCGAGCAGTAAGCCGCAGCCACGCGGTGCCAGTGGACCCGGGACGCGCGTGGCGCGCGCCCGCGGCGGCGTCGGCTCGGGTGCCGGCTCACGTGCCGCAGAAGGTCTGGTACGAAGCCATCGCCGCCGCCGGAGCCGGCTCGGCATAGTCGGCGTGCCCGGGCTGGTCGTCGTAGGGCCGACGCAGCGCGGCGAGCAGTCGCTCGAAGGGCGCCAGGTCGCCTGCCGAGGCAGCGGCCAGCGCTTCCTCCACACGCAGATTGCGCGGAATCACCAGCGGGTTGACGCCGCGCATGCGTGCGGCACGGGTGGCGCCCGCCGCAACGGGGTGCGCGCCGCCGTCTTCCGCCGCGCAGCGTGCACGCCAGCGCGCCAGCCAGGCGCCTGGGGCTCGTGCGTCGGCCACGAACAGCGCGCGCAGCGGTGCCTCGTCGCCCGCCGCAGCGTCGGAAAGTCGCCGCCAGGCCTGCGTGTAGTCGACCTGGTGCGCCTGCAGCAGCGCCAGCCAGTCTTCGGCCAGCGCGCGGTCTTCCGTGTCGTCGTCTTGCTGCTGCAAACCCAGCTTGGCGCGCTGGCCCTGCAGCAGCGCCGCGCGGTACAGCGCCGGGAAGGCGTCGATGACCTCGGTGACTTGCGCCACTGCCTGCTGCACCGCGGCCTCGTCGTCGTCGCCGTCGGCCATCAGCGGCAGCAGCGTCTCGGCCAGCCGCGCCAGGTTCCAGCGCGCGATGTGCGGCTGGTTGCCGTAGGCGTAGCGGCCGCCGTGGTCGATGCTGCTGAACACGGCGCCCGGGTCGGTGGCCTCCATGAAGGCGCAAGGGCCGTAGTCGATGGTCTCGCCCGAGATCGTCATGTTGTCGGTATTCATCACGCCGTGGATGAAGCCCACGTTCATCCACTGCGCCACCAGCGCCGCCTGGCGTTCGGCCACGGCGCGCAGCAGTGACAGGTAGCGCCCTGGTGCCCCGGCCAGCGCCGGGTCGTGCCGCAA
>JAABPT010000441.1 GCA_011391855.1 Burkholderiales bacterium | reverse complement strand
CATCAGCTGGTCGATGGCGGCGTACAGGTCTTCATGCGCCTGTTCGACGAAGATGTCTCGCCCCTTCACGTGCAGGGTGACCTCGGCCTTCTGCCGTCGTTCCTTTTCCTTCAGCTTTTCCACCGTCAGCAGCACGTTGACGTCGACGACCTGGTCGAAGTGCCGTGTCACGCGATCCAGCTTGGTGAGTACATACTCACGTAGCGCTGGAGTGACTTCGAGGTGATGTCCGCTGATCGTCAAGTTCATCAGAACCTCCTATGCGAGGGTGGGCAAACAGGCCGCAGCAGGGCTGCGGCCCGCGGAAAAGCAAAAAAGGGGGAGGGACAGCAAGAAGGGGAAGGGCGTAAGACCCAAGGCGGCGGTGTGGACACCGTGAGATTCAGTGTGCACCTCTTGCCCGGCCGTGGCAAGCGGGGCCAATCCCGCGCGATCCGCACCAGCGGCGGCGTGCGTGATGCAGTACCCCGGCCGCGGCGCCGCGCTGGAGCCGACATATGCTCGGGCCCCGCCCTTGCTTGAGGTCTGCCATGACGGCCCCGCTGCTGATCCGAAACGCCACGCTGCCCGACGGCCGCACCGCCATCGACCTGCTGGCACTGGACGGCCGCATTGCCGAGGTTGGCCCCGCCCTGCCGGTGCCGCCCGGTGCCGAAGTGGCCGAAGCGGGCGGCCACCTGCTCAGCCCACCATTGGTTGACGCTCACTTTCATCTCGACGCCACGCTCAGCCTTGGCCTGCCTCGCGTCAACGCCAGCGGCACGCTGCTCGAAGGCATCCAGCTCTGGGGCGAACTGAAGCCGCTGCTCACGGAAGAGGCCATCGCCGAACGCGCCTTGCAATATTGCGACTGGGCGGTGGCGCGCGGCCTGCTGGCGATCCGCTCGCACGTGGACGTGTGCGACCCGCGCTTGCTGGCGGTGCGCGCGCTGCTGGCCGTGCAGAAGCGCGTGGCGCCCTACCTTGACCTGCAGCTGGTGGCCTTTCCGCAAGACGGCCTGCTGCGTTCACCGGGCGCGCTGGCGCAGCTGAAGCAGGCGCTGGACCTGGGCGTGGACGTGGTGGGCGGCATCCCGCACTTCGAGCGCACGATGCAGGAGGGCGCCGAAAGCGTGCGCCTGCTGTGCGAACTGGCCGCCGAGCGCGGCCTGCGCGTGGACATGCACTGCGACGAGAGCGACGACCCGCTGTCGCGCCACGTGGAGACGTTGGCTTTTCACACCCAACGCCTTGGGCTGCAAGGGCGCGTGACGGGCTCGCACCTCACGTCCATGCATTCGATGGACAACTATTACGTGAGCAAGCTGCTGCCGCTGCTGGCCGAAGCCGGCGTGCACGCGGTGGCCAATCCGCTCATCAATATCACCCTGCAGGGCCGCCACGACAGCTACCCCAGGCGGCGCGGCATGACGCGCGTGCCCGAACTGCTGGCCGCCGGCGTGAACGTGGGTTTCGGCCACGACTGCGTGATGGACCCCTGGTACGCGCTGGGCTCGGCCGACATGCTGGAGGTGGCGGCGATGGGCCTGCACGTGGCGCAGATGACCTCGGTGCAGGGCCAGCGCCAGTGTTTCGACGCCGTCACCGTGAACAGCGCCCGCATCCTGGGCCTGCAAGGCTACGGCCTGGAGCCCGGCTGCCGCGCCGACTTCGTGCTGCTGCAGGCCGGCTCGCCGGCCGAGGCGATCCGCTTGCGTGCACAGCGCCTGCTGGTGGTGCGCGGCGGCACCGTGGTGTCGCGCATGGCGCCGGCCACCGCCGAGCTGAACCTGCCCGGCCGGCCGGCGCGCGTGGATTTCACACGACAGGCAGCCCCCGCGGCGCCCGGCCGCGCTAGCTAAAATGAGTCGGACCCCTGGGATGAGAAGCGCCAAGCAAAAAATGAAACTGATCGGATCGCTGACCAGCCCGTACGTGCGCAAGGTGCGCGTGGTGATGGCCGAGAAAAAGCTCGACTTCCAGTTCGTGCTGGAAGACGTGTGGGGCAGCGACGCCATGCTCGCCAGCAACCCGCTGGGCAAGGTGCCCTGCCTGGTGATGGAAGGCGGCGAGGCGGTCTTCGATTCGCGCGTCATCGTCGAATACCTGGACACGCTGTCGCCGGTGGGCAAGCTGATCCCGCCTTTGGGCCGCGAACGAGCCGAGGTGCGCACCTGGGAAGCGCTGGCCGACGGCGTGCTGGACGCCGCCATCCTGGCGCGCATGGAAGCCCATTGGAGCGGCCGCAGCGAGGCCCAGCGCTCGCAGGCCTGGATCGACCGCCAGATGAGCCGCGTGCAGTCTGCCGTCGACGCCATGGCGCGCGGCCTGGGTGACAAGCCCTATTGCTCCGGCAATGCCTTCAGCCTGTCCGACGTCGCCGTGGGTTGTGCGCTGCACTACCTGGACTTCCGCTTCCCGCACATCGGCTGGCGCGCCGCGCACCCCAACCTGAACAAGCTGGCCGACAAGCTGGCCGCGCGGCCGAGCTTCGCCGACACGGCGCCGCCGGCGGCCTAAGGCGCCGCTGCTGCGGCGCCGGGTTCTTGCATGGGTTCCATCGGTCTGGTCACGCCACAGCAGATGCATTTCAGCGAGCCGCTGCCGCTGAAGAGCGGCGCCGTGCTGGCCGATTACGCGCTCACCTACGAGACCTACGGCACGCTGAACGCCGAGCACAGCAATGCCGTGCTGGTGTGCCATGCGCTGAACGCCAGCCACCACGTGGCGGGCGTGCACGCCGACGGCAGCGTGGGCTGGTGGGACAACCTGGTGGGCCCGGGCAAGCCGCTGGACACCGAGCGCTTCTTCGTCGTCGGCGTCAACAACCCGGGATCGTGCTTCGGCTCCACCGGGCCCATGCACGTGAACCCGGCCACCGGGCGCATCTACGGCGCCGACTTCCCGGTGTGCACGGTGGAAGACTGGGTCGACGCCCAGGCGCGGCTGATGCAGCGCCTGGGCGTCGAGCAGCTCGCCGCCGTGGTCGGGGGCAGCCTGGGCGGCATGCAGGCGCTGGCCTGGACGTTGCGCCACCCGGCACGCGTGCGCCATTGCGTGGCCGTGGCCACCGCACCCAATCTCTCGGCGCAGAACATCGCCTTCAACGAGGTCGCGCGCCGCGCCATCGTCACCGACCCCGACTTCCACGGCGGCCATTTCTACGCCCACGGCGTGGTGCCCAGGCGCGGCCTGCGCGTGGCACGCATGATCGGCCACATCACCTATCTTTCAGACGACGCCATGGACGCCAAGTTCGGCCGCGCGCTGCGCGCCGCCGAGCTGGGCTACAGCACGCAGGAGATTGAATTCCAGATCGAGAGCTACCTGCGCCACCAGGGCGACAAGTTCAGCGAATATTTCGACGCCAACACCTACCTGCTGATCACGCGCGCGCTGGACTATTTCGACCCCGCGCTCGAGCACGGCGGCGACCTGGCGCGCGCCTTCGCCGTGGCGCGCCAGCACGGCTTCCTGCTGGTGAGCTTCAGCACCGACTGGCGCTTCTCGCCCGCGCGGTCGCGCGAGCTCGTCAAGGCGCTGGTGGACAACCGCATTGCCGTCAGCTACGCCGAGATCGACGCCCCGCACGGCCACGACGCGTTCCTGCTGGACGACCCGCGCTACCACGGCGTGATGCGCGCCTATTTCGACCGCATCGCGGCCGAGCAGGGCGAGGCTGGGGGTCCAAGTGTCTGAGCGCAAGGACCTGGAGCTGATCGCCGAGTTGGTGCCCGCCGGCAGCCGCGTGCTCGATCTGGGGTGCGGCAACGGCGAGCTGCTGGCCCACCTGCACCGGCACAAGGGTTGCAGCGGCTATGGCATCGAGATCGCCGACGCCAATGTGCATGCCTGCGTGCAGCGCGGCATCGACGTCATCCAGCTCAACCTGGAAGACGGCCTGGCCCTGTTCGACGACAACAGCTTCGACGTCGTGATGCAGCTCGACACGTTGCAGCATCTGCGCAATACCGAGCGCATGCTGAAAGAGACCGCGCGCGTGGGTCGCATCGGCATCGTCAGCTTTCCGAATTTCGCGCACTGGCCCAACCGGCTGCGTGTACTGGGCGGGCGCATGCCCGTGACCAAGGTGCTGCCCTACGAGTGGTACGACACGCCCAATATCCGCGTCGGCACCTATGCCGACTTCGAGGTGCTGGCGCGCAAGAGCGGGCTGCAGGTCACCGACAGCTTCGGCCTGCAAGGCGGGCGCGTGGTGCGGCGCTGGCCCAACCTGGTGGCCAGCGTGGCGGTGTTCCGCTTCGAGGGCCGCTGAGCCGGCGCGGTTGGCCGGCGCGGCGCGCTGGCTCGCCGCGTCAGCCGGCCGGCAGCCGCACGCGGAAGGTGGAGCCCTCGCCGGGGGTGCTCTCGACTTCGATCGACCCGCCCATGGCCTCGGCGAGCTGCCGGCTCAGCGCCAGGCCCAAGCCGGTGCCGGCCACCGGGCCGTGCCGTGCGCCCAGGCGTTCGAAGGGTGTGAACAGCCGGGCGCGCTCGGCCTCGCTCAGTCCCGGGCCGCTGTCGGCCACGCTCAGTTCCACCGCGTTGCCCACGGCCTGCGCGTGCAGTCGCACCCAACCGCCGCGCCGGTTGTACTTGATGGCGTTGGACAGCAGGTTGCTGACGATCTGCTTGAGCCGGCGTCGGTCGGCCTGCACCACCAGCGCGTCTCCAGGGGGCACCTCGTCGACGACCGTGATGCCGGCGTCCTTCGCGGCGGCGGCGAGCATGGCCCAGGCTTCCTCGACCACCACGCGCAGCGGCAGCCGCTCGTTCGTGGTGGGCAACTGTCCGGTCTGCAGGCTGGAAATGTCCAGGATGTCGTTCATCAGCGCCAGCAGGTGCTGGCCGCTGGACAGCACGTGGGCGATCCAGCCGCGCTGGCGTTCGCTGGTGCCGGGGTCCAGGTCCAGCAGCTGGGCAAAGCCCAGGATGGCGTTCAGCGGTGTGCGCAGCTCGTGGCTCACGCGCGAGAGGAACTGCGACTTGGCCTGGTCGGCGGCGGCGGCGCGGTCGCGCTCCAGGCGCAGCGCCTCGGCCTGCTTGGCCGCGGTGATGTCGGTGTGGGTGCCGATCATGCGCAGCGGCCGGCCCGCTGCGTCGCGGCTGATGACGATGCCGCGCGATAGGATCCACTTCCATTGCCCGTTCTTGCAGCGCACGCGGTGTTCATTCACGTAAGCCGGCGTGCGGCCCGCGAAATGGTGCTCGCGGTCCTGCCGCATGCGCTCGGTGTCGTCGGGGTGCGTCAGCCCGTCCAGCGCCTGGGGCAGGTTGGGCAGCTCCGCGTCGCTGTAGCCGTACAAGGCCTTGCACTGTGGCGAGTAGACCTCCACGCCAGTGGCCAGGTCCCAGTCCCAGACGCCGTCGCCGGTGCTTTCCAGCGCGCGCTTCCACAGCTCGCCGTTCTCGCGCAGCGCGATCTCGGCGCGCTTGCGCTCGGTCACGTCCTGCAGCAGGCCCACGCGCACCTCGACGCCGTCTTCCGGTGGCCCCGGGCTGCTGGTCTGGTGCACCCATTTCTCGGTGCCGTCGTCCAGCACGATGCGGAATTCGATGTCCAGCGTGCGCCGCTCGAGCGTGGCCGCCGCGATCTCGGCTTCCACGCGCTCGCGGTCCTGCGGGTGGCGGAAGCGCCGCAGCAGCATCGGGTCGCGCAGCGTGGCCTCGGCTTCCACGCCGAACAGCTCCTTGACGCGCGGGCTGATCGACGCCGTCAGCGCCGGGCCGCTGTTCGGCATGGCCCAGTGGTACAGCACGCCCGGCACCAGTTCGAAGACCTGCTGCAGCTGCAGCCGGCTGCGGTGCAGCGCCTGGCGCTCGCGCACGCGCTCGGTGATCTCTTCGAGCGTGCCCTCGTAATAGCGCACGCGGCCGGCGGCGTCGCGCACGACGTGCGCGTTTTCGCTGACCCAGATGCGCTCGCGTGTCTTGTGGCGCCAGACCTCCGACTCGAAGCCGGTCACCTGGCCGTCGCGATCGAGTTGTTGCAGGAACAACGCGCGTCGCGCCGGGTCCACGTACCACTCGCGCGCGATATCGCGCACGGCGGCCAGCATTTCGGCTTCGCTGTCGTAACCGTTCAGGCGCACCAGCGCCGGGTTGGCGCGGGCTTGCGTGCCGTCGGGCAGAGAGCGGTAGGCCCCGATGGGCAGGAACTCGAACAGCGAGCAGAAGTCGTCGGCGTCCGGCAGGTCGCGGTGCATCGGGTGGCCTGCAGAGGGTGCGCTTCAGTCCAGCGTGACTTCGGTGCGAACGGTGCCGGCGCGGTCGGCCGTCGCCGTGAGCGCAATCGCCGTGCCGCGCGCTCCGCTCACCACCCATTCGACCACGGCGCGGTCGCCGGTGATGTCGCGGCTGGGCAGGAAGGCCTGCAGCGAATTCTTCGGAGCATGGCCCTCCAGGTGCGCGCCCACCACGCGCTCCTGGCCGCTGACCAGGTTCACGCTCGGCGGCAGGTGGATGTGGAAGACCGTGCCGCGCGCCGTCTTGCGCTCCAGCGCGCGTTTCGTCACGTAGGCCGGCAGGTAGCCGCTGTTGGCCACCGCGAAGCGGATGCGCCAGCTGTCGTTGCCCAGGGCGCGCACCTCCGTGCGCAGCACTTCCAGCCGCGGCAGCGAAAGCGCGATCTGCGTCAGCCAGGCCGGGAAGCGCGCCGCCTCGCGTTCACGCAGGTGCGGCGGCGGGTTGCGCCAGTAATTCATCTTGTCCCAGCCGCCCAGTTCCACCATGCCCAGCTGCGGGTGGCGGAAGGGCCGCCAGTCCACGTGGGCCCGGCCGGCGCACTGCGTGTCGCTCCATTTCAGCAGCTTGAGGTCATCCTCGGGCGGGTGGTCGCGGTACCACTCGATCCAGGGGTAGTCGGTGATGCCGGCTTCCTTGTTCGGGGCCCAGATCTCCACCGTCCAGAACAGCGCGCCCAGGTGTTCGTAGACCCAGTCCTGGGTGCCGGTGATGGTCTGCTTGGGGTGGTACTTGAACTCGTGGAAGATGCTGATCGCGGGGTAGCCGGTGAGCCGGGCGCCCAGGTCCGACAGCCGCTTGTACATCCACAGATCTTCCGGCGTCATGTCGTCGTCGCTTTGCGTACCCATGGGCCGCAGGATGACGCCGCTGTGGGTGTGGAAGCTGACCGCGGCGCCGATGTTGGGGTGGCGGGTGACGAAGTCCACCATCGCCCGCACCTCGGGTTCGCTGGTGGGGTAGGGGCCGGCGCCGACCTGCTCGAATTCCTGCCGCCAGTAGGCCGGGAAGTTGCGGTTCAGGTCCAGGCCCTCGCGGTCGGGGTTGGCGGTGATGCGCAAGCCGTCGAAATTCGTCAGCGTGCCTTCCGGGATGATGCGGAAGTACTCGCCGCCGAATTCGCCGGGTTCGCGCGGCACCATCAGGCGCGGCTCGGTGGCGTGCTTCTTGTAGGGGCCGTGCGGGTCGGGGATGCGCATTGAGAGGACCCGGCCGTCGCCGTCGATGTCCTCGATCGTCAGGCCCTCCACCGGTTCCTCGTCGTAGGGATAGGGGCGCGTGGAAGACCGGATGTGGCGCGGCCGGTCGGCCAGTGCGAGTTCGGCGCCGTCGGGGTTCAGGCGCGGCGCCATGTAGACCACGCGCGTGTCCAGCAGCTGGCGGATCTTCGGGTCGGTGTCGTAGCCCGAAACGAGCTGGTGCAGCCAGTACAGGCAGGCCGTGCTGGCCGTCAGTTCGGCGGCGTGGATATTGCCGTCGACCCAGAACGCGGGTTTGTCGGTGTCGGCGCCGGTGGCCTGGTTGGTGATGGTGAGCAGCCAGATATCGCGCCCTTCGAAACTCTTGCCCAGGCTGGACAGCGCCACCCACTGCGGCACCGCATCGGCATAGTCGCGCAGCAGCCGCGTCAGTTCGGGGTGGCGGTAGAACTGATCGAAACGCGGAACGGGAATGTCGGGCATGGCAGCGATGCGGCGGTCGGATGCCCCGGATGCTACCCGCGCCGCCGCCGAGGCAGCCTTCTCACTGACCCTTGAACAGGCCCTGGAAGTGGCGCGCCACCGGCCGTGTCTCGCAGCGGCCGCGCAGCGTCAGGTGCATGCGGCCTCCTGATCAGCCCTCGGCCAACCGGCGCCCGTGCTGGAACACCCGCAGCTCACCGGCCGCGAAGGGCTGCCAGTCCTCGTTGCGCGTGAGCGGCTCGGTAGCCACCACGGCCACGCGGTCCTGCGGCGTGGTGTGGGCGGCGAAGTCGATGCTCAGGTCTTCGTCGGCCAGCGTGCCGGTGCTGAAGGGGTGGCGGCGCTCCAGCGCATACAGTTTCGTGGAGCCATGCGCCCACAGCGCCTGGCCGTTGGACAGCAGCACGTTGAAGGTGCCGTGCGCCGCCGGCTGCGGCAGCAGTTCGCGCAGGGTGCGGCTCAGTTCCTCGACGCTGGGCACGCCGGCGTGCGCCTTGGCCAGTTCCTGCATCAGCCAGCAGAAGGCCAGCTCGCTGTCGGTTTCGCCCACCGGCCGGAACGCACCATGCAGCCGCGGCTGGAAACCGGCCGCGCCCACCTTCAGGTCGCCGTTGTGCGCGAACACCCAGTAGCGGCCCCACAGTTCGCGCACGAAGGGGTGGCAGTTCTGCAGCGCCACCGAGCCCAGGGTGGCCTTGCGGATGTGGGCGATGACCACCTCGCTGCGAATCGGGTAGCGGCGCACCAGCTCCGCCACCGGCGATCTGAGCGCGCCGTCGCGGTCGATGAAGTGGCGCAGGCCCTTGTCCTCGAAGAAGGCGATGCCGAAGCCGTCCTTGTGCTCGCGGGCGCGCGTGGCCAGGCCGGTGAAGCTGAACATCACGTCGGTCGGGGTGTTGGCGTTCATGCCCAGCAGCTGGCACATGGCGTCATTGTGGCGTGGCTACACTCGTCAGGATGAAGCGATTTCTGACCCTCCTGGGCCAGGGCCTGGTCGGTGTGCTGGGCCCGGGCATGCGGCCGCAGGCGGCGCGCAACTACCGTTGCCGTTGCGGCCAGCCGGTGTTCTTCCGCAACAGCGTGTGCCTGGCCTGCGGCGCCGAACTGGGCTTCGACCCCGAGGCCTTGACGCTGCGCTCGCGGCCGCCCGAACCTGAGCCAGGCCCGTGGCAGGCGGCCGACGCCGTCGCCGAAGCCGGCCCGCCGCTGCAGCGTTGCGCCAATTTCGGCCCCGCCGGTTGCAACTGGCTGCTGCCGCCCGGGGAAGCCGAAGCGCACGACGGCCTGTGCCGCGCGTGCCGGCTGAACCACACCATTCCCGACCTCGACGAAATCGACAACGCGCTGCTGTGGAGCCGCATCGAGGTGGCCAAGCGCCGGCTGGTGTCGCAGCTGCTGGCGCTGGGGCTGCCGGTGCGTTCGAAGGTGAGCGAAGACACCGACCACGGCGTCATGTTCGATTTCCTGCGCGCCGCGCCGGGCGAACCGCCGGTGGTCACCGGTCATGCCGACGGACTCATCACGCTGGACGTCGACGAAGCTGACGACGCCACACGCGAACGCCTGCGCACTTCGCTGCGCGAACCCTACCGCACGCTGCTGGGCCACCTGCGCCACGAGATCGGCCATTACTACTGGGACCGCCTGGTGGCCGGCAGCGGCTGGCTGGAGCCTTTCCGCGCCCGCTTCGGCGATGAACGGCAGGACTACGAGGAGTCGCTGGACCGCTACTACCGGGAAGGCCCGGCGGCCGACTGGCCGCGGCGCTGCGTGAGTGCCTACGCCAGTTCCCACCCCTGGGAGGACTGGGCCGAGACCTGGGCCAACTACCTGCACATGGTGGACACGCTGGACACCGCGCTGAGCTTCGGCCTGGAAGGCGGCGACGTCGAGATCGAGATCGAACCCTATGGCAACGACGCGCTCGACGCCCCCGGCGACCCCGGCGCACCGCGCTTCCTGGGGCTGGTCAACGCCTGGCTGCAGATCACCGCGCTGATGAACGAGCTGTCGCGCAGCATGGGCCAGCCCGACCTCTACCCCTTCGTGCTCAGCCACCACGCGGTGGCCAAGTTGCACTTCGTGCACCGCGTGGTGAATGCGACGGCGGCGCGTGTGCGCTGAGCCGCCGCGCCAACTGCGCCCACTCAGCGCGTCTGTCGGGCCGAAAGCACGACCAGGTTGGGTGATGGCAGGCAGTCGCCCGCAGGCAGGCCCAGCACCGGCATGCTGGCACAAGGCGCGGCGGCCATGGCGTCGACGACATCGGCCCCCGCGGTGACGTTGCCGAACACGGCGTATCCGCGCGTCGTGGCGGTGCCGTTCAGGAAGGTGTTGTTGGCCAGGTTGATGAAGAACTGCGACGTCGCCGAATCGGGCGCGGCGGTGCGTGCCATGGCCACCGAGAGCTGCAGGTTGGACAGGCCGCTGTTGTCCTCCAGTGCGATCGGGGCGTTGGTGGCCTTGAGCGGCGGCCGCACCGGGCTGGCCGGGTTCACGTCGGCGGCATAGCCCCCGCCCTGGAGCACGAAGCCAGGCGAGTTGCGGTGGAACACCGTGCTGTCGTAGAAGCCGCTGTTCACATAGGCCAGGAAGTTTCCCACCGTGATCGGCGCTTGTGCCGGCTTCAGGGTGATGACCAGGTTGCCGTTGACGACGCCGGCGCCGGCCGCCGCCCCATTGCTCACGTTCAGCGTCACCTGCGGCTCGGGAACCGTGTAGGTGACCGTCGTCAGCAGCGTGCCGTCGCTGGCGCGCGCCACCGTGGCCTGCTGCGCGCCCACCGCCACCACCGTGCAGCGGAAGTAGGCGACATTGGCCGTGCTGATATTCGGCGCCGTGGTGCTGAGCGTCATGTTGCGGCAGCCGGCGGAGCTGACACTGAGTCCGGTGTCCAGGTTGCTGCCGTTGACGGTGAACAGCAGCGGCTGGCTGTACTGCGGCGTGCCGGCGGCGGCCGAAGTCACGGCGGCGGGCTGCGTGCCACTGTCGCCACCACCACCGCCGCAGCCGGCGAGCGTGGCGCCAAGCGTGGCGGCCAGGGCCAGGGGCGCGGCGCGCAGGAAGAATGCTTTCATGGGTGAGACCTTTCTACGGGAACGAGGACAGGAAGTCATTCGAAGATCAGCTTGGTCATGCCGCGCCAGCTGAACAGCCGGCCGGGGCTCTGCGTTTCCTCCAGCACGCCGGAAAGCCGCTTCAGGATGCGCGGACTGCGCCGCGCGCGCCACACCACCAGGTCGGCGAGCCAGGGCTGCTGGTTCACGCGGCTGGCAGTTTCGTACAGATCGAAGCGCGGTTGCAGGGCGCGCAGCGTGGCTTCGTAACGCTCGCGCACGGTTTCGTCGCTGTGGCCCTGTGGGCTCTGGCGCTGCGCCAGCAGGGCCTCGGCCGCCAGCAGGCCGGTTTCCATGGCCTTGCCGATGCCTTCGCCGCTGAAGGCGTAGGTGCTGCCGGCGGCTTCGCCGGTGACCAGCATGCCGGGGCGCGACCAGCGTGCGCCGCGCAGCGTGCAGCGCAGTGGCGCGCCCTTGATCTCGCCTTGCAGTTCGCCGCCGGTCATGAGTTCGCGCGCCGGGGGGTGGATGTCGCAGAAGTCGTCGAGCATGCGGCGCAGGTTGACGTCCTGCATGCGCCCCTTGCCGCTGCGCTGCACGATGTGGCTGCCGGTGAGGCCGGTGCCGATGTTGAACAGGCCCCCCGGGGCCGGGAAGATCCAGCCGTAGCCGCCGCGCAGCCGCGGATGCCAGACGATCTGCAGCTGCGTGATGCGGCCGACCAGTTCCGGGTGGTGCACGTAACCGCGCAAGGCCACGCCGCTGGGCGTGCGGCGCTCGCACAGGCCGGCGGCGATGAGCGGCTGCGGCACCGCGCCGGTGGCCAGCACCACCCAGCGCGCGGTGATCTCGTGGCTGCCGTGGCCGTTGCGCAGGCGGGCGCCCACCACGCGTTCGCCGTCCAGCAACGGGGCTTCGAAGCGCAGCGGCGCCAGCAGCCAGGCGCCGGCGCGCTGCGCGGCACGCACCAGCACATGGTCCAGCGTCTTGCGCGGCAGCACCGACAGCGTGCCCGGCACGTCGACGAAACCGCCGCGCGGGCCGATGCAGCGCACGTGCGGCACATGCTGGGCCAGCGCGGCCACCTCTTCGTAGACGCCGAGACGGCGCAGCGCCGCATGGGTGTCGGGGATGAGGCCGTCGCCGCAGACCTTGTCGCGCGGGAAGGCATGCTGGTCGGCCAGCAGCACCTTCATGCCGGCGCGGGCCAGCCACAGCGCGCAGGCGCTGCCGGCGGGGCCGGCGCCAACGACGAGCACGTCGCAGGCAGCAGGGGGCGGGGTCGGGTGGTCCATGGCGGTGGGAGCGCATTCTGGCAGGCGCGGGTGCGGCTTGACGTGGGTCACGCTGCGCGCCGGTGCCGGGGCGCATCATGTCCGGCAAGGAGACCAGCGCCATGACCACCCATCTGACGGTTGGACAGCGGGCCTTGCTGCAGGCCGAACTGGCATTACGCCAGCAACGCTTGAGCCAGCAGCTCGAGTTGCACCAGGAGGGTCGCACCCGCATCGAGCATGCCCGCGACGTGCTGGCGCAGGACTACGACGACGCGCCGCAGCGCGCCATGGACCGCGAAGTGGACATGGCGCTGTCCGAGATCGACACCCAGGAACTGGTGGCCGTGGGCCGGGCGCTGGAGCGCGTGCATGCCGACGACTACGGCCTGTGCATGGACTGCGGCGGCGAGATTCCCTTTGACCGCCTGAAGGTGGAGCCGCAGGCGCTGCGCTGCGTGGTGTGCGAGGCCAAGCGCGAAAAACCGCGGTGACGCGCCAGGCGCGCCGGGCGCGCACCTAGGCGCCGGCCGTGGCACGATGGGGTGGCAGGAAGCCCGTCGGGCCCCAGAAGCGACCTCCGGAGTGCGCAGCACGCAGGACGACCCATGAGCACCCTCTTCGAAAAATTGCTGCACGGCGAGCTGCCCTGCGCCAAGGTCTACGAGGACGACCTCGTCTTCGCCTTCATGGACGCCGGCCAGGTGAACGATGGCCACGTCATCGTGGCCACCAAGGCGCCGCGCGAGACGCTGCTGGATTGCACCGACGACGAGGCCGCCGCGCTGATGCGCGCCGCGCGACGCATCGCCATCGCGGTGCAGGCGGCTTTTCAGCCCGAGGGCATCACCGTGCTGCAGGCCAACCGCCCGGCGGGATGGCAGACCGTGCCGCACCTGCACCTGCACGTGCTGCCGCGCCATGCCGGCGACGGCGTGGAACTGACTTGGCCGCGCAAGGAGCCGGGCATTGAGCGGCTGCGCGCGCTGGCGGCGCGGTTGCAGGTGCTCTCGGTACCGTAGCCGGAGCGCGCGGCCCTCGGCACCGCAGTCCGGCGCCCGCGGCCCTCAGCCCCGCGCCCGGCCGAACTGCCGCACCAGCCGCCAAGCCAGCAGCAGCAACGGCACGGCGTGCATGAGCAGGTCGAAGATGTCGATCGGCCGCGTCAGCGTGCCGGCGGCCAGCATCTTCAGCTTCTCCCACAGGTGCGGTTCGGGGTAGAACGGTGCCAGAGCCAGCCAGCCGGCAATGACCGCCAGCCAGACCAGCGGCACGCGGTCGAGCCAGCCGCCCAGCCTTGCCCACCAACCCGTGTCTTGCGCCATGGCCGATGCCTGCCGGACGGAGCGTCGGACTTACTGCGCCGATCTCGCTGCCTTCACCTTCAGCCGCCAAGCATGCAGCAACGGTTCGGTATAGCCGCTGGGTTGTGACAGCCCCTTGAACACCAGGTCGCTGGCGGCCTGGAAGGCGAAGCTCTCCTTGAAGCGTCCGGCCATCGGCGTGTAGGCCGGGTCGCCGGCGTTCTGCTGGTCCACCACCTTGGCCATGCGCTTGAGCGTGGTGCGCACCTGGGCCTTGTCCACCACGCCGTGGTGCAGCCAGTTGGCCATGTGCTGGCTGCTGATGCGCAGCGTGGCGCGGTCTTCCATCAGGCCCACGTTGTGGATGTCGGGCACCTTGCTGCAACCCACGCCCTGTTCCACCCAGCGCACCACGTAGCCCAGGATGCCTTGGGCGTTGTTGTCCAGCTCCTGCTGCTTTTCCGCGTCGCCCCACTTCGGCTTCTTCACCACCGGAATGGTGAGCAGGTTGGGCAGCAGGGCTTCGCGCTCCGCGTCCGCATCCACCTTCTCCAGCGCCTTCTGCATCTTGAACACGTCCACCTGGTGGTAGTGCAGCGCATGCAGCGTGGCGGCGGTGGGGCTGGGCACCCAGGCGGTGTTGGCGCCGGCCTGCGGGTGGGCGATCTTCTGCTGCAGCATGGCGGCCATCA
>JAABPT010000440.1 GCA_011391855.1 Burkholderiales bacterium | reverse complement strand
GTCGGGCATGGCCCACATGCCCTTGCCGATCTGCGCCTTGCCGCGCAGCCCGCATTGCAGGCCCACCAGCACGTTGTTGCGCTCGTAGGCCTGGATCCATTCGCTGGTCTTCATGTCGCCCTTGCGGCGCATGGGGCCGGCCTGCATGGCGGTGTGCATTTCGTCGCCGGTGCGGTCCAGGAAACCGGTATTGATGAAGGCCACGCGACTGGCCGCGGCGGCGATGCAGGCCTTGAGGTTGACGCTGGTGCGGCGTTCCTCGTCCATGATGCCCAGCTTCACCGTGCTGTCG
>JAABPT010000439.1 GCA_011391855.1 Burkholderiales bacterium | reverse complement strand
GCCGACACCTCGGCCCTGGCCGCCGCCTGGCAGCAGTGGCGCGAAGCGCTGCGCCGGCTGCACGAAGCCCGCGGCCAGCGCGAAACGCTGGGCCGCGAACGCGAACGGCTGGCCTGGCAGATCGGCGAGCTGGACAAGCTGGCACCGGCCGAAGGCGAGTGGGAGCGCCTGAACGCCGAACAGCAGCGCCTGGCACACGGCCAGGCCTTGCTCGAAGGTGCGCGCGCCGCACTGGCCGCCGTGTCGGACGACGATTCCAGTGCCGACACCCTGACCTCGCGCGCCATCGCCGCACTCAGCGAGGTGCAGCGCTACGACACCGCACTGGGCGAAGTAGCCGAGGTGCTGCGCGCTGCGCAGGCGCAATTGGAAGACGCCGCGCACACGCTGCAAACCTACCTGGGCCGGCGCGAACCCGACCCCGACCGCCTGGCCGAACTCGACGCACGCCTGGGCGCCTGGGTGTCGCTGGCGCGCCGCTACCGCCGCAGCCCGGGAGAGTTGCCCACGCTGCTGTCGGGCTGGCAGGTCGAACTGAAGAGTCTGGACGCTGCGGCCGACCTGGATGCGCTGGAACGCGCCGCCACCGCCGCTGAGCAAACTTGGCGCCAGGAGGCCGAACGCATCTCGCGGTTGCGCCGCAAGGCCGCACCCGCGCTGGGCGCCGCGGTCACCCAGGTCATGCAACAGCTGGGCATGGCCGGCGGCCGCTTCGAGGTGGTGCTGCTGAAGCTGGAGGAACCGCAGTCCTGGGGCCTGGAGACGGTGGAATTCCGCGTCGCCGGTCATGCCGGCAGCACGCCGCGGCCGCTGGGCAAGGTGGCCTCGGGCGGCGAGCTGTCGCGGCTGGCGCTGGCCATCGCCGTGACCACGGCCATGGGCGAAAGCGGCTCGGGCGCCGGCGTGCCGACGCTGATCTTCGACGAGATCGACGCCGGCATCGGCGGCACCGTGGCCGACAGCGTGGGCCGGCTGATGAAGCAGCTGGGGCGCACGAGCCAGGTGCTGGCCGTGACGCACCTGGCGCAGGTGGCCGCCTGCGCCGACCACCATTTCGTCGTGTCCAAGTCGCCGCGCGACGGCCAGACGCTGTCCGACGTGCAGCCGGTGGAAGGCGAGTCGCGCGTGGCCGAGGTGGCGCGCATGCTCGGCGGCGAACGCCTGTCGGGCACGGCGCACGCGCAGGCGCTGCTGGGCCTGAATGCAGGGGCACGCCAGTGAGCGACTGGATACCCATGGAAGGCCGCCGGCAGGACGAGGTCATCCTCATCACCGGCATTTCCGGTTCAGGCAAGTCGGTGGCGCTGCATGCGCTGGAAGACGCTGGCTATTTCTGCGTCGACAACCTGCCGCCGGAACTGCTGCGCGACTTCATCCGCCTGGAGAGCGAACGCTTCACGCACCGCGTGGCGGTGGCAGTGGACGTGCGCACGGCCACCTCGCTTCCCGACCTGGTGCCACTGATCGACCAGTTGCGCAGCGAAGGCGTGCGCATCCGGCCCATCTTCCTGGACGCCAGCACCGACGCGCTGGTGCGTCGCTTCTCCGAAACGCGCCGCCCACATCCGCTGACCGCCAGCCCGGAAAGCGGTGATGCTTCGCGTGCGCTCATCGAAGCGATCGAGCTGGAGCGCGAGCTGCTCTCGGACCTGCGCGAGGTCTCCACCGTCATCGACACCAGCCAGCTGCGCCCGGCCTTGCTGCGCAGCTGGGTGCGTTCGCTGGTGGGCGCGCGCGAGGCGTTGCTGACGCTGGTGTTCGAGTCATTCGCCTTCAAGCACGGCGTGCCACTGGACGCCGACTATGTCTTCGACGTGCGCGTGCTGCCCAACCCGTACTACATCCGCGAATTGAGGCCGCTCACCGGGCGTGACGCGCCGGTGGCCGCCTACCTGGAACAACAACCCGAAGCGCTGGAGATGCTGTCGCAGATCCAGGCCTTCCTGCAGCGCTGGCTGCCGGCCTTCGAGGACGACCAGCGCAGCTACCTCACGGTGGCCATCGGATGCACTGGCGGCCAGCACCGTTCGGTCTATGCCGTGGAGTGGCTGGCGCGCCGCTTCGACGCCCGCTATGCCACGCTGCTGCGTCACCGCGAACTGGACGCACGCGGTTGATGTGTCGCCTTGACACGCTGATTTGACACGCCGATTTGACGCCACGATTCGACGCCCCGATGAGCCCCACCTCCACCGGCCCACTGCCCGACCCGCTGCCGCTCTTCCCGCTGCAGACGGTGCTCTTTCCGGGTGCGATCCTGGGCTTGAAGATTTTCGAGACGCGCTACCTGGATCTCGTCTCCGAATGCCTGCGCAACGGCCAGCCGTTCGGCGTGATCTGCCTGCGCCAGGGCGCCGAGGCCGGGCGTGGCAAGCTGCCGGTGGAACTGGAAGAGGTGGGTGTGCTGGCGCATATCGACGAGGTCGACGCCGAACAGCCCGGCATCCTGCACCTGCGTTGCCTGGGCGGCCAGCGTTTCAGGCTGGCTGGCGCGGCCACGCAGCGTGACAGCGGCCTGTGGCAGGCCCGCTGCGAATTGATCGAAGCGGACCCGGCGCGGCTGCCCGGCCCGGCCGTTCAGCACACGGTGGACGCCCTGGCCGAAGCCATTCGCAAGCTGCAGTCGCAGGACAAGACGCCCTTCGCGCCACCCTACCGGCTCGACGACGCGGGCTGGGTGGCCAACCGCTGGTGCGAACTGCTGCCGGTTTCGCTGGCCGCCAAGCAAAAGCTGATGGCGCTGGACGACCCAGTGATCCGCCTGTCGCTGGTGGACGGCTTCCTGCGCGACAAGAAGGTCATCGTCACCTGACACCGGCGCACGGGCGCACGGGCGCACGGCCGCACGGCCGGCTTCAACCTGCTGCCGCTCCCGCTGCGGCTTCCAGCAGCCGGCGCACGGGGGCCGGCAGGCCCAGGGCCAGCGCGTCTTCGGGTGCAGCCCAGCGGCCCGCGGGCAGGTCTGGCAGATCGGGCAAGGCCTTCGACCGCGCCGGCCATTCCCAGGCCAGCGGGTGCAGCGTCCAGTCGAAGTGGGTCAGCGCATGTTCGATCACGGGCAGCCAGCGCCCCTGCCCGGCCCAGCCGGCAGCGGCCTGCGCGAGCGCGTCCTTCGACGCAAATTCAGGCAGCGTCCACAGTCCCGCCCACACGCCGCGCGGCGGCCGCTGCACCAGCCACCAGCGGCCGCGATGCTGCAACCACAGCAAAGCGTGTTCGCGCCGGCCGCGCTTGAGCTTGCGCGTCTTCACCGGGTAGCGCTCGGGCGTGCCGGCGCGGCGCGCCACGCAGTCGGCGGCCAGCGGGCAGCGCACGCAGCCCGGGTTGCGCGCCAGGCACACCGTGGCGCCCAGGTCCATGAGGCCTTGCGTATAGACGTCCACGGCACGCGCCGGCAACATCCCCTCGGCGGCGGCCCACAGGCGCTTTTCCTCGGCCGCCAGCGCCAGGTCGCCGCTGAATCCCAGCACGCGGGTCAGCACGCGCTTCACATTGCCGTCGAGGATGGCCGCGCGCTCGCCGAAGCAGAAAGCCGCGACCGCCGCGGCCGTGGAGCGTCCGATGCCGGGCAAGGTGGCCAGCGTCTGGCTGCTGCCCGGGAAGGCCCCGCCGTGCAAACCCACCACCTGCTGCGCGCACTGGTGCAGGTACCGCGCGCGGCTGTAGTAACCCAGGCCGCTCCACAGCGCCAGCACGTCGTCCAGCGGCGCCGCGGCCAGCGCCTGCACGGTGGGAAAACGCGCCAGGAAGCGCGGGTAGTAGTCGAGCACGGTGCTCACCTGCGTCTGCTGGAGCATCACCTCGGACAGCCACACGCGGTAGGGGTCGCGCGTGCCCTGCCAGGGCAGGCCGTGGCGGCCGTGGCGGCGCTGCCAGCGCACGACGCGCTCGGCCAGCGCGACGGAACCGCCACCCCCAGGCACACCCTGCGCAGCCGCCTCGGCGCGCGCCGCCGGCCGCCGCCCGGTCAAGCGGCGTCCCGCTGCAGGTGCAGGTCGTGGCGCGACGCAGCAGGCCCGGCGGTGGACCGGCGTGCGGCGGCCAGCGCGTCGTCGGCCAGGGTCTCGATGTGGGACTGAACCCGGTGCAGATGCTCCTCCTGCGCCTGCACCTCGGCGATGCGCTGCTCCAGCTCGCCAGCGGCCGACTGCACGCGCTGCAGCGTCTCGCGCCGGCGTGCAAAGGCGCGGCGGCGCTCGCGCAACTGCACCTCCAGCTGGCTGCTGGCGGCCTTGCTCCACTGTTCCAGTTCACCCGCGGCGTTCTCGAACACGACACGCAGCTTGGACAGCAGCAAACGCCGGAACTGTTCGGCAAATCCCGGCGCCGCCATGCGCCAGGCCTGGCTCAGGCCCAGGTAGCGCCCGTAGTTCTTCGCGATCATGTCCAGCTCCGCCTGGAATGGCAGCAACGGCGGCACGGGCGTGAGCACCAGGACATAGCCGAATTCGGTGTTGAGCTGGTCGAAGCTGGCCTGCAGCATCTGCCGCAGCTCTTCGGCCTGCGCGCCGGCACTGGCCAGCGCCTGGTGCAGGCGGCCGATCAAGGCTTCGAAGGCGGCGCGGCCGCCCAGATTGAACGGGCGCGACGCCATCGCCGACTTCATGGCCGCCAGCTCGGTGCGCAAGGCCTCGCTGGACAGCGCCGCCAGCGCCGTGTGCTGCAGCCGCATCTGCACCGCGCGCAGCGCCGTCAGGCGGCCGGTGCAGCGCTCGAAATCGGCCGCCTCGGCGTCGACACGCTCGGCCAGCAGGCGCGTCTTGGTGCTGCTCTTGCCGCGCAAGCCACGCAGTTCCAGCAACTGTTCGGCGTGCTGGCGCCGGCGGTCGGCCAGGCGGCCGGTGGCCGACGCGCGCAACTGCTCCAGCACCGCCACCGCGGAATGCAGCAGCATCTCGCGCCGGTGCGGCAGCAATTCGGTGGCCAGCGCCTGCTCCAGCGGCGGCAGGCGGCTGGTTTCGAGCGCTCGCGCATCACCGTCGACACGCGCCGCCAGCGCGTCGCGCGCCGACAGGGCAAAGACGCGCCGCGAAGGGATCTGCAGCGTGGTCGCCGCTTGCTGGCGCTGTTGCTCGATCTGCGCCTGCACCTCGGCCGCGGAAGCCAGCGGGTCGACCAGCGTGTCGATCTTGTTGAGCACGACGAAGCGCTCCAGGCTGGCCTGCCCCAGGTGCTCGCGCCAGATGGCCAGGTCTGAGCGCGTCACCCCGGTGTCGGCCGCCAGCACGAAAACCACGGCATGGGCAGAGGGCAGCAGGCCCAGCGTGAGCTCGGGCTCGGCACCGATGGCATTCAGGCCCGGCGTGTCGATCACCACCAGCCCGCGCTCCAGCAGCGGATGCGGGTAGTTGACGAGCGCATTGCGCCAGGCCGGCACCTCCACGCTGCAGTCGGGCAGCAGCGGCGGGTTGTCCTCGGGCTGGGCCTCGCTCCACAGGCCCAGCGCGGCGGCCTGCTGCACGCTCACGCGCTGGGTGTGCGTCACCGCTGCCAATGCCTGCACCAGCGTCTGCGGCTGGGTCGGGTCGAGCGGCACCTGCTGCCAATGCTCCTCGCGCGAGCGCAGTTCGGCCAGCGACAAACCGCGCGAGCGGGTCTCGATCGGCAGCAGCGCCAGGCGCGGCGGCACCGTGGCGTCGAAGCGCAGTTCCACCGGGCACATGGTGGTGCGGCCGGGGGTGGCCGGCAGCACGCGGCGGCCGGCGTCGGCAAAGAAGATGGCGTTGATCAGTTCCGACTTGCCGCGCGAGAACTCGGCCACGAAGGCCAGCACCAGCTTGTCGGAGGCCAGCCGCTCGCGCAAAGCCTCCAGCGCAGCACCACAGCGGTCGTCCAGCAGGTCCTGTTCGGCCAACTCCCGCGCCAGCGGGCCGACCCGCGCTTCCACGCCGGCGCGCCAGGCGGCCAGCGCGTCCAGGCTGTGGGCAATGAGGCTGTTCATGGGCGACGCTGGGCGCGGCGAGAGGGTGATGTCATGGTGCTGGCGGCATGCTAGCGCAGGGCCTGCAGCAACCCAAGCCGGCCTGCCCCCGCAGGCCGCGGTTTCGGCGGCACGGATGTCACGCCTGGTGCGGCCGTTACCGGAGTTACCGGCGCTGACAAGTCGGGCAGAAGTAGGTGGAACGCTGCGCCTGCACGACGCGCCGCACGCTGCCGCCGCAGGCGCGACAGGCCAGCCCAGCGCGGCCGTAGACGGCGGCCTCGGCCTGGAATTCGCCGCTCACGCCATGGGCGTCGGTGAAGTCGCGCAGCGTCGAACCGCCCAGCTCCAGCGCGCGCGCCAGCGTGCCGCGCAAAGCCGCCAGCAGGCGCGCGGCACGTGGGCGGCTGATGCGGTCGGCGCGCAGCGCAGGGTGGATGCCGGCCTGGAACAGCGCCTCGCAGGCGTAGATGTTGCCGGCACCCACGACCACGTCGCCGGCCAGCAGCACCGCCTTCACCGGCGAGTGGCGGCGCTGCAGCGCGGCGTGGAAGGCCAGCGGCGTGAACGCGGGGTCGAAGGGCTCGGCGCCCAGGCGCTGCAGCAGCGTGGCGGCCGGCGCGTCGTGCAGCGAGTCCGACCAGACCACGGCGCCGAATCGCCGCGGGTCGTTCAGGCGCAGCGTGCCGCGGTCGGTGACGAGGTCGAAGTGGTCGTGCGGCCCTGGTGCGGGCGCTTCCTGCAGCAGGGCCAGCGACCCCGACATGCCCAGGTGCATCAACAGGCCACCGCTGGCGGCACCTGGCCCGGCAGTCGCCGCCTGCAGCGGCAGCCAGAGGTACTTGCCGCGCCGCGCCACGTCGCCCACGGTGCGGCCGGCCAGCGACTCGGCGGCGCAGCCCAGCGGCCAGCGCAGCGGTTTGCCCGGGCGGGCGGCCAGCACGCGGGCACCGCGCAAGGGTGCCGCAATGCCCCGCCTTGTCACCTCGACCTCAGGGAGTTCGGGCATGGGTCATTATGTGAGAATGATTTTCGCCCGTTCCGGAGTCCCGATGTCCCCTCGCCCCCGCTGGCTCCACCGTTGGTTCGCCCGCTGGCGACCCGCGCTGGCCGCGCTGTTCGCCGTGCCTGCCATGCTGACGGCGCCCCCGGCAGCGGCCCAGGCAGCCACGCCCGAGGCCGCCGCCGCGGTGGCCAATTCGGCGCTCGACGGGCAACTGCTGTACCAGTTGATCATCGGCGAGATGGCGCTGACCAGCGGCAACGCCGGCACCGCCTACGACTGGATCCTGGACGCCGCACGCCGCACGCGCGACGAAACGCTGTTCAGGCGTGCCGTGGATATCGCCCTGCAGGCCCGGGCCGGTGAACAAGCCCTGGCCGCCACCCGCGCATGGCGACTGGCGCGGCCCGAGTCGCTGGACGCGTTGCGGCTGCAGTTGCAGATCCTGCTGCTGCTCAAGCACAACGACGGCCTGGCCGAGCCGCTGCAGGCCTTGCTGGTGCAGACGCCGGCGGCCGAACGGCCCGGGCTCATCGCGGCACTGCCGCGCTTTCTGCAACGCGCCAGCGACCCGCGCCAGATGGCCGGGGTGCTGGAAGAAGCACTCAAGCCCTACCGCGACGAGGCCGCCACCCGCGTGCCGGCGCGTGTGGCGCTGGGCCGCGTCTGGCTCGAGGCCCGCGATGCCGATCGCGCCTGGTCGCTGGCGCAGGAGGCACAGGCGCTGGACCCCGCGGCGCCTGGCCCGGCCCTGCTGGCCATGGAGCTGATGCGCGACAAGCCCGCCGCCGAGGCGATGGTTCTTCAGTACCTGGACCAGCCGCAGGCCGAGCCCGCATTGCGACTGGGCTATGTGCGCTTGCTCACCGTTGCACAGCGCTACGCCGACGCCGTGACGCAGCTCGAACAGGCCATCCGGCGGCAGCCCGAGGTGGCACCGCCGTATCTTTCGCTGGGCGCCCTGCACCTGGAGCTGAAGCGTCCGAAGGAAGGTGAAGCCGCCCTCGAGCGCTATGTGGAGCTGATGCAGCGGCAGTCGGCGGCACCGGCGGCGGCCACTGCTTCCACAGCCGAGGTGTCGCCCTTGGAGCCCGACGACGACGACGCCCCCCCGGATCAAGGCCTGGTTCAAGCCTGGCTGATGCTGGCGCAGTCGGCCGAGCAGCGTGGCGACTACAAGGCCGCCGAGGCCTGGCTGGCCAAGGTCGACGACCCGCGCCGTGCGCTGGAAGTGCAGACCCGTCGCGCTTCGATGCTGGCCCGCCAGGGCCAGCTCGAGCAGGCGCGTGAACTCATCCGTCGCGCCCCCGAACGCAGCGTCGAGGACCAGCGCGCCAAATTCGTGGCCGAAGCCAGCGTGCTGCGCGAGGTCAAGCATTGGCGCGAGGCTTTCGACGTGCTGGGCCGAGCCAACGAGCGCTTTGCCGACGACACCGATCTCTTGTACGAACAGGCCATGATGGCCGAGAAGATCGACCGCCTGGACGAGATGGAACGGCTGCTGCGCCGAGTCATCGAGCTCAAGCCCGACAACGCGCACGCGCACAACGCGCTCGGGTATTCGCTGGCCGACCGCAGCCAGCGCCTGCCCGAGGCCCGTGTGCTGATCCAGCGCGCGCTGGAGCTGTCGCCCGGCGACCCGTTCATCACCGACAGCCTGGGCTGGGTGGAATTCCGGCTCGGCAACGCCGAAGAGGCGTTGCGGCTGCTGCGGCGCGCGTACGCCGCGCGGCCCGACACCGAGATCGGCGCCCACCTTGGCGAGGTGCTCTGGGCGCTGGATCAGCGCGACGAAGCGCGCCGCATCTGGCGCGAAGCCAAGGGCCGCGATGCGGCCAACGACGTGCTGCGCGAGACCCTGGCCCGCTTGCGCGTCGACCTGTGAAACGCCGCTTGCCGGCCTGGCCGCCGCTGCTCCTGGCGGCGTGCTTGCTGGCCGCCTGTGCCACGCCCCCTTCGGCGCCCGGCGAAGCGGCGTGGACCAGCGGCCGGCTCAGCGTGCGCGTGGCGGCCAGCGCTTCGCAGGCGGCGCAGAGCATGGGCGCGGCCTTCGAACTGCGCGGCGACGGGCAGTCCGGCGAGTTGCGCCTGAACTCGCCACTGGGCACCCGCGTGGTGCAGGCACGCTGGGCACCGGGCCTGGCCGTGCTGGACAGCCCCGACGGCGAGCAACGGTTCGAGACGCTCGACGACCTGTCGCGCCAGGCGCTGGGCGAGGCTTTGCCGCTGGCCGCCCTGCCCGACTGGATCGCAGGCCGCCCCTGGCCGGCGGCGCCGCATGTCATGGCCGGCGATGGCTTCGAGCAGCTCGGCTGGTCGGTACGGCTGGCGCGCCTGGCCGAGGGCTGGATCGAAGCCCACCGCGCCGCGCCGCCCGAGGTTCAGGTGCGGGTGCGGCTGGACGAAAGGGCGGCGCCGTGAGCCTGCGTGCGCTCTACGACGTGCCGGCGCCGGCCAAGCTCAACCTCTTCCTGCACGTGGTGGGGCGGCGTTCCGACGGCTACCACCTGCTGCAGTCGCTCTTCGTGCTCATCGACTGGGCCGATGCGCTGCACTTCGAGTGGCGCGGCGACGGCGCGCTGGCCCGCCACGACCTCGGTCCTGCGCTGCCCGCCGACGACCTGTGCCTGCGCGCCGCACGCGCGCTGCAGACAGCCAGCGCAACGGCCCAGGGCGCCGACATCTCGATCCTGAAGCGGGTGCCCTCGGGCGCCGGCATGGGCGGCGGCAGTTCCGACGCCGCCAGCACGCTGCTGGCGCTGAACCGGCTGTGGGGCCTGCACTGGCCGCGGGCACGGCTGGCCGAGATCGGCCTGGCACTCGGCGCCGACGTGCCTTTCTTCCTGGGCGGCCACAACGCCTTCGTCGAAGGCATTGGCGAGAGGCTGACGCCGCTGGCCCTGCCGCCGGCGCGCTACGCCGTCGTCAAGCCGCCGGCCGCCGTCGCCACGCAGGACATCTTCCGGCACCCGGCGCTGGTTCGCGATACCGAAGCTGTTATACTCACGGGCTTACTTGACGAGGCGGGGCGCACCGGTGCGCCGGCCGGTTGGACGCAGGGTTTTGGCAACAACGACCTGCAACCGCCCGCCGAAGACCGGTGCCCCGAGGTGGCGCAAGCCGCCCGCTGGCTTCAGGCACGTTACGGCAACAGCCGCATGACGGGCTCGGGCAGCGCGGTCTTTGCAAGAGTCGGCACCGCCGAGCCACCCGTGGCGATTGACCTGGAGGATGAACTTCCGAAGGGGTGGGTGGCGCGGATGTGCCGCAGCCTGGTCGAGCACCCGCTTTCTGGGTGGGCCGGCTGAAACGGTTTCGAAGGTGGCGGTGACGAGCCGCTTCCTGAGTAGGGGAGTCGCCAAGTTGGTTAAGGCATCGGATTTTGATTCCGACATTCGAGGGTTCGAGTCCTTCCTCCCCTGCCAAATTCTGCCCTGAGTCCTGCCCTGAATCCGGCGCTGCGGCACCGGCCCTCCCCGCGGAGCCATCATCGTGCTGTTCAACACCGTGCTCTTCACCGGCAACGCCAACCCGGTGCTGGCGCAGGAAATTGCATCGCACCTGGGCATCGAACTCGGCCGCGCCATGGTGGACCGCTTCTCCGACGGTGAAGTCACCGTGGAGATCCGCCAGAACGTGCGCGCACGCGACGTCTTCGTCTTGCAACCCACCTGCACGCCGACCAACGAGCATTTGATGGAACTGCTGATCATGGTCGATGCGCTCAAGCGTGCCAGCGCACGCCGCATCACCGCCGTGATCCCGTATTTCGGCTATGCCCGGCAAGACCGCCGGCCGCGCAGCACGCGGGTGCCCATCAGCGCCAAGGTGGTGGCCAACCTCTTGGAAACCGTGGGCGTGGAACGTGTGCTGACGATGGACCTGCACGCCGACCAGATCCAGGGTTTTTTCGACATTCCGGTGGACAACATCTACGCCAGCCCGGTGTTGCTGTCCGACCTGAAAAGCAAGGACTACCCCAATTTGGTGGTCATCTCGCCCGACGTCGGCGGCGTGGTGCGCGCCCGCGCACTGGCCAAGCAACTGGACTGCGACCTGGCCATCATCGACAAGCGCCGGCCCACGGCCAATGTGTCCGAGGTGATGCACGTCATCGGCGAGATCGAGGGCCGCAACTGCGTGATCATGGACGACATGATCGACACCGCCGGCACGCTGGTGAAGGCGGCCGACGTGCTGAAGGAACGCGGCGCGCGCAGCATCTACGCCTATTGCACGCACCCGGTATTCTCGGGCCCGGCGGTCGAACGCCTGACGGCGTCGCAGATCGACGAAGTCGTCGTCACCAACACCATCCCACTGTCCGAGCAGGCCAAGGCCTGCACCAAGATCAGGCAGTTGTCGGTGGCCTTCCTGTTCGCCGAAACCATGCGCCGCATCAGCGACGGCGAGTCGGTGACCAGCCTCTTCGCGGAGCAGAACAGCAACTTTTGATGGAGAGGCGGGCTTCTAACGCAAGCCCTACTCTTTTCTTGTCGCAGGCCTTTGGCCTGCAAACCCCAAGGCAGCCTGGTCGCGGGCGCCTCAACTTTTGGAGCAACTATGCAATTCACAGCTTACGAGCGTTCGCTGCAGGGGACCGGAGCGAGCCGCCGCCTGCGCAACGCTGCCAAGGTGCCGGGCATCGTCTATGGCGCCGGCGAGCCGAAGATGATCGAGCTCGACCACAACGCCTTGTTCTTCGCGCTGAAGAAGGAGGCCTTCCACTCGTCGATCCTGGAAATGGAACTCGCCGGCAAGACCGAGAAGGTGCTGCTGCGCGACTACCAGATGCACGCCTACAAGCCCATGGTCATGCACGTGGACTTCCAGCGCATCGACGAGACGACCAAGCTGCGCAAGAAGGTGCCGCTGCACTTCACCGGTGAAGAACTGTCGCCGGCGGTGAAGACCGACAAGTGCCTGGTCAGCCACGTGCGTACCGACCTCGAGATCGAATGCCTGGCCGCGCAGCTGCCCGAGTTCGTGACCATCGACCTCTCTGGCCTGGTCAAGGGCACCAGCCTGCACGCCAGCGACCTGAAGCTGCCCGAGGGCATCAAGGCCGTCAAGCGCGGCACGCTCGACCCGGTGATCGTGGCGGTGACGCTGCCCAAGGCCGAGGAAGAAGTGGTTGCCGCGCCCACCGTGGTGGTGCCGGCCGAAAAGGGCAAGGTCAAGCCCAAGAAGGACGAGCGACAGAACAAGAAATAGGGCATCCCCCGAAAGGTTGACCCCACGAAGCCCCACCTCGGTGGGGCTTCGCCGTTTTCGCGTCCTCTCGATAATGCAACACATGATTCGACTCTTCGTCGGCCTGGGCAACCCGGGCACGGAATACGAGGCCACGCGGCACAACGCGGGCTTCTGGTGGCTGGACACACTGGCCGCCAAGCTCGGCACGCGGCTGGTGCCCGAGCGTGGCTACCAGGCACTGGCCGCACGCGTGACTGCGCCCGCCGGGCCGGTGTGGCTGCTCGAGCCCATGACCTTCATGAACCGCTCGGGCTTCTCGGTGGCGACGCTGGCGCGCTTCTTCAAGATCGAGCCGCAGCAGATACTGGTCGTGCACGACGAGCTCGACCTGCTGCCAGGCCAGGCCAAGCTCAAGTTCGGCGGCAGCGCCGCCGGGCACAACGGCCTGAAGGACATCCACGCCATGCTCGGCACGCTCGACTTCTGGCGCCTGCGGCTGGGCATCGGCCACCCCGGAGTGAAGGCCGAGGTGGTGAACTACGTGCTCAAGCGGCCCTCGCCCGACGACCGCGAGGCCATCGCGAAAGCCATCGATCAGTCGCTGCAAGCCAGCGAGTGGCTGATGGCCGGCGAGATGAACCAGGCGCTGGCCCGCATCCACGCCCAGCCGCCGCGGCCCAAGCCGCCACGGCGGGCGCCCCCACTCGACAGCGAACCTGGAGACGACTCATGAACCGCATGAACCCGCTTGTCGCCATCGGCCTGTTGCTGGGTGTCGCTGCCGCGATGTCGCCGCTGCAGGCACAGACCGTCTGGCGCTGTGGCGAAGACGGCCGCAGCTTCAGCGACCGGCCCTGCACCGATGGCCAGCGCCTGCAGATGGCGGCATGGGCCGACAGGCCCTCGGCCCACGAGGTGTTGGTGGCACAGGAAGTGGCGGCACGCCAGCAGCGCCTGGCCGATGTGTTGCGCTTGGAGCGCCTGTTGCGCGAGCGCGTTGCCGCGCCACCGTTGGATCCACACGCCGTGCCGCAGGGCCGACACGGCGGTGCAGGCTTCAAGGCAAAGAGGGAAGCGAAGATCCAACGCAATGAAGTGCAGCGTCAGCCGCAGCGTCCGCCGCAACAGCAGCCGGAGCGTCGGTCGCGGCAGGCGTCCGAAGCCCGACCTCCTGCAGCCGATGGTATTTGGCGAGCAGTTGCTCCTTCGTCTCCACGAACGAAGGATTGACCGGGATGCAGCTCACCGGGCACAACTGCACGCACTGCGGCTCGCTGAAGTGGCCCACGCACTCGGTGCAGCGTTGGGCATCGATCTCGTAGATCTCCGCGCCCATCGAGATCGCCTGGTTGGGGCACTCGGGCTCGCAGACATCGCAATTGATGCACTCGTCGGTGATCCAGAGGGCCATGGTGCGGGTTCAAGCCTCGGGTAACGCGACCCGTTCCTTCAGTCGCTTCAACACCGAAGGTGCCACGAATTTGGAAACATCACCGCCGAGGCTGGCAATCTCGCGCACGAAGGTGGCGCTGACGAATTGGAACTGGTCCGAAGGGGTCATGAAGACCGTCTCCACGTCGGGCATGAGCTGGCGGTTCATGCCGGCCATCTGGAATTCGTATTCGAAGTCGCTCACCGCGCGCAACCCGCGGATGACGACCTTGCCGCCGTTTTCCACCACGAAGTCGCGCAGCAGGCCGCGAAAGGTGGTGACTTCCACGTTCGGGTAGGCCACGGCGATCTCGCGCGCCATTTCCAGTCGCTCGCCGGGGCTGAACATGGTGCGCTTGTGGTGGCCCGCGGCCACGGCCAGGATGAGGCGGTCGAACAACCGCGAGGCGCGCCGCATCAGGTCTTCGTGGCCCAGCGTCATGGGGTCGAAGGTGCCCGGGTAGACGGCGGTGAGCGGGGCGGTGGTGGTCACGGCACTTTCCTCCTGGGTGCGAGGCGGGGCGGAAGCTGGGCCTCGGAGCGGCGGCAGTGTAGCCGCGCTCAACCCGTGCGGCGGAAGAGCTGGGCGTGCACGGCGCCGGCCTTCAGGCTGCGGTGCAGCACCAGGCCCGGCGGCGGTTCAGCCAGCGGCTGCCCCGACTCCAGGTAAACGAAGCCGCCTTCGCAGACCAGCGGCGCCGCCGCCGCGGCCGCCGGCACGGCCAGGTCGGCATCGAACGGCGGGTCGAGCAGCACGAGTTCGAAGCGGCCCGGCGCGCACCGGGCCATCCAGGCCAGCGCATCGGTGCGTTCGATGCGCACCAGGGTGGCGCCCAGGCGCAGCCGTGTCGCCTCCAGGCTGTGCACCAAGGCCGGATCGCGTTCCAACAGCACCGCCTCGGCCGCACCGCGCGACGCCGCCTCGAAGCCGAGCGCGCCGGTGCCGGCGAAGGCGTCGAGCACGCGCCAGCCGCTGAGGTCCTGGCCGAGCCAGTTGAACAGTGTTTCCTTGACGCGGTCGGGCGTGGGCCGCAGGCCGGGGCGGTCGGGCACCGGCAGCTTGCTGCGTTTCCACAGGCCGCCGATGAGGCGCACCTCACCGGGCGGGGCGCGACGCTGGCCGGCAGCGGGGCGGGGCG
>JAABPT010000438.1 GCA_011391855.1 Burkholderiales bacterium | reverse complement strand
CACGACAGCAGCGAGGCGAGGGTGTCCCTGGGCAGCGCATCGGCAAAGAGGCGGCGGAACAGCACCAGCGAGGCCGCCGTCTTGCGGTACTCGCGCAGGATCACCAGGCGGGTGAAGACCTGGGTGCGCGCCAGCATCGCCGGCGGGAACTTGTCCAGGTGGTACTCCTCCCGGCTCTGCGCGATGGTCGCGATGTCCTGCGCCTTCGTCACGCGGATGCAGCCGATCACCTGGTCACTGCGCGTGTCCTTCAGTGCGTAGAACTCGTATGGCACCTCGGCATCGACGAAGGCCGCCGACTCGAGCGCGCCGCGCCCGTGGACCCGCTTCAGTTCGTTGCGGCGCACCTCCTCCAGCACCTGCAGCGCACCGGCCCGTGTGGACTCGTCGCGGATGGGAAAGGCTTCGTAGCGGCCACTCAGGTAGTCGACGTGCTTGGCCAGGGTGCTCAACCAGTTCATGTCCAGTGACTCATCGAAAACAAGGCGTGTAGCCTCTCATTGTTTTTCAACGCATGCAAGGCTGGCTACCCCGCGGCTGGCTGCGCCGCGTGCGCCGCACCGGCTGCCCTGCCAGTCGTCTGTCGCCGACCCGGCGCCCTCGCGACCCTCGACCGACGGGACGAGGCGCTCCTGGCGGACACGGGCTTGAAAAGTGCTACTGTTGATGCGATGCCGATGCCGAGCGAATCCCCGGACTTTCCGCACCTGCTCGAGTGCATTTCGGATCGTCTCCCCACGTTTCGCGACGCGCTCCTCGCGTTGCCACCTGGAAGCCTCGAAGTGGTGACCTTGCACGCCGGGGAGGGGCTGCTTCGCGGCGGTGACACTGCGCATGCTCTTTACGTTGTGGCGCAGGGTTTGCTTCGCACGACGGCGACCCGCGCGGATGGCAGCGAAACCACGGTGTCGGTGTTTCATCGCGGAGACATTGCCGGCGAGATGGCAAGCCTGGGATGGGCCGGCGCAGACAGAGCTTCGGTCTCGGCACTGGCGGACGTCGTGCTGGTAGGGATTGCACCCGAGACCGTCGAACGAATCGCCCGCCTGTCGCCCGAGGCAATCCGGGAAGTGTCCGAAGGCATGCGCAGGCGCATCCTTCGCGACCAGTTCGTGTCGGGTCTCACGCGCCTGTTCGGGGAGATGCCGGAGGAACTGCTGCGCCTGCTGGAAGCGCGCGTGCAATGGGTGCGGCTGCATGCCGGCGAGACACTGTTTACGCAGGGGGATGAAAGCCGCGACGTGTACTTCGTCCTCGGGGGGCGCCTGCGTGCGATGGCGCGCGACGGCCGTGTCATGAGCGAGATGGGGCGCGGCGAGAGCATCGGCGAGATCGCACTGCTGACCGGCGAAGCCCGTACCGCAAGTGTCGAGGCGGTGCGCGACAGCGATCTGGTACGCATGACGCCCGAAGTCTTCGACGAAGTCGTGACCCGGTACCCGAAGGTGATGCAGGCAATCACCCGCCTCGTCGTGAAGCGGCTGCGCGACAAGGAACGCACTGCGCAGGACAGTGCACCGAAGAAATGCATCGCCGTGCTGTGTCTGGACGGCGGGCCTTCAGCACCCCGCTTCTGCGCGCGCCTGGCGCGGGGGCTGGCGCGCATCGGCTCGGTGATGCATCTGTCGGCGCAGCGCGTCGAGACGTTGCTCGAACAGCCCGGCATCGCCATTGCCGAACCGGACCAGGTCGCCGGCATCCAGCTTGCCGCCTGGCTCGACGAGCAGGAGTCGGGGACGCAGTTTCTCGTCTACGAGGCCGATGGCACCGACTCTCCGTGGACGCGGCGCTGCCTGCGCCAGGCCGACGAGATACTTGTCGTTGCCGATGCCGGTTCGGACCCGTCTCCCAGCGCCCTCGAGTCGAAGCTGCTCAACGCGCGCGGGGTCTCGAAAGCACGCAAGACGCTCGTGCTGCTTCATGCCGACGGCAGCCGCCTGCCTTCGGGAACCTCGCGCTGGTTTGCACGGCGCCAGCTGCAAAACCACTTCCACATCCGGCTGGATAACGACGGTGACTTCGAACGCGTGGCGCGATGCCTGGCCGGCGTCGCGGTCGGCGTGGTCTTCGGTGGCGGTGGCGCACGCGGGCTGGCCCACATCGGCGTGGTCCGGGCGCTGCGCGAGGCCGGCGTGCCGATCGACATGGTCGGCGGCACGAGCATGGGCGCGGTCATCGCTGGCGTGCTCGGCATGGGCATGGACTGGAAGCGGATCCTGTCAATCTCGCGCATCGGATGGCTTCGTTACCGGCCGCACAAGGAATACACGCTGCCCTTCATCTCCATCGTCCGCAGCAAGGTGCTCGACCGATGGGTGGCCGAGATCTACGGACCGACCGAGATCGAGGACCTGTGGCTTGGCTTCTTCTGCGTCTCATGCAACCTGACCACGCGCGAGATGGCGGTGTTCGACCGCGGATCTCTGGCCACGGCCATCCGGGCCAGCTCTGCGTTGCCGGGCCTGTTCGTGCCGGTGGTCGTCGACGGCGAGGTCCACGTGGACGGCGCGGTCGTGAACAACCTGCCGGGTGACATCATGCGCACGCGGTCCTGCAAGACCTTGATCGTGGTCGATGTCGGATCGGCGCCGGCCTTCGAATTCGACTGCGGCGAGTTTCCTTCGCCGTGGCGGTTGCTGTGGGGTCGCATCCTGCCGTTCGTCAAGCGGCTGGATGTCCCGAGCATCGGCGCGATCCTCATGCGCACCACGGAAGTGAGCAGCGCACAGCGGGCGATCGAGGTGGTGCGCGACGCCGACCTGTGCCTGCGCCCGCCGATCGACGCCTTTGGCGTGCTTGACTTCGCGAGGATCGACGAGATCGTCGAGGCGGGTTTCAGGTATGCGCAGCAGACCCTGCAGCAACTGCAGGGCGATCCGTCCATGGCGGCGATCGTGCCGCCACCCGAAGACCGACCGCTGGCTGTACGGCAGCCCCTGCGAACTGCATTGACCACGCCGGCCGACCCGACGGGCGGTTGAGGCATCATCCTGACGATCGCGCCGGTCGGCCGCAGCCGTCGCTGCAGCGCAGGCGCGGCTTGGGTGGAGGTTCGATGCATTTCGGCAACTCGCGTGGCGTGCTCGCCGCGGCGCTGGCCTTCGCGGCCTGGGGTGTATTCCCGGGCGCGTCGCTGGCACAAGCCCCCGGTGGCGGATGGAGTCAGTTCGGTTCGCTGACTGCGGTCTACCAAGGTACTGCCGACCTGGACGGCGGCGGCGACTACAGCGCCTGGAGCACGATCCTGCGCGCTGGCGTGCTGGGCGACCTCGGCGGTGGCAAGCGCGCCGGGCTGGTCTTCAACTACGACTACTCCGACTACGAATTCTCCAGCCCGGCAGCCTTCGGCGGCATCGCGCCCTGGGGCTCGGTGAAGCGCTATGGGGTGGCCGCGCCGCTGTCGTTCACGCGGCCCGACGGCTGGAGCTTCGGGCTCACGCCCTCGGTCGACTGGATCCACGAGAACGGCGCCGACGTGGGTGAATCACTGACCTGGGGCGCCATCGCCACGGCGATGCGGTTCTACCCCGACGGCAACCGGCTCGGTTTCGGCTTCGCCGTCTTCGACCGCCTGCAGGAGACCAGTGCCTTCCCGCTGATCATCGTCGACTGGCGCTTGTCGGAGCGCTGGCGGCTGGCCAATCCGCTGCCGGCGGGGCCCACCGGCCCGGCCGGTCTGGAACTGGACTACCTGCTCGGCGGCGGCTGGAACCTCGGGCTCGGCGCGGCTTGGCGGTCGACCCGGTTCCGGCTCAGCGAAAACGGCCCGGTGCCCAATGGCATCGCCCAGGAAGAGGGCGTGCCGATCTTCCTGCGTGCCACGCGCAGCTTCGGCCCGAGCGCCACGCTGTACCTCTACGCCGGCGTCGTCACCGCCGGCCGGCTCAGCGTGGAGGACGCTTCGGGACAGGTGCTGCGCGAGGTCGACTTCGGCAACGCGCCGCTGCTGGGCGCCACCTTCTCGGCGCGTTTCTGAACGCGGCCGGTCTTCCCTTCCTCCATCGCGGTCCATCCGCCCCTTGCCACATCGGCCCCAAAGGAGAGTTTCCATGTCCCGTGCCTCGACCTTGCTGGCCTTCGCCATCGGCCTGGCCAGCCTGGGCGGCTGCGTCGTCTACGAACCCGTGCCGATGTCGCAGCCGAGTCCGCAGCAGCGCTACGACCAGTCCTGGGCCGCGGCCGCCGCGGCGATGACGGACCAGGGCGTCACGATCACCTCGCAGGACCGGGGTGCAGGCGCCATCCGCGGCCAACGCTCGGGGGTCAACGTGACGGCGCAGGTACAGACGCAGGCCGACGGCAACGTGCAGGTCAGCTTCGAGACCGCCGGCACCCCCGGTGCTGAGCCCGAACTGGCCAAGCGGCTGCGCGAGAGCTATCTGCGGCGCATGGGCCGTTGAGTCGGGGCTTCGCGCCTTGTCTTTCTGGCCAAGGCACGCGTCATGCGCATCCTGCTGACCGGCGCCACCGGCCTGATCGGTCGTGAACTCGGCCAGCGCCTGGCGGCGCGCGGCGACACGCTCGTGTGCCTGGTGCGCGACGTGCACGCGGCGCGGCGCAGGTTGCCGTTTCCCGCCGACTGCCATGTGTGGGATCACGGCCGCGAGGTGCCCGCGGCGGCGCTGGCCGGTGTCGACGCCGTCGTCCATCTGGCGGGCGAACCGGTGGCCGATGCGCGCTGGAACGCGCACAAGAAGGCGCTGATCCGCGATTCACGCGTGCTGGGCACGCGGCAACTGGTGCGCGCTGTGGTCCTGCACGGAGCCGGCGTCAAGGCCTTCGTGCACGGGTCGGCCAGCGGCTTCCACGGCGAGCGCGGTGACGAACGCCTCACCGCGGCCAGCACCAAAGGCGACGGCTTCCTGCCCGACGTGGTCGAAGCCTGGGAGGCCGAACTGCTGCCGCTGCGGCAGCGGCGGCCCGACGTGCGCGTGCCGATCGTGCGTACCGGCATCGTGCTGGCGCGCGAAGGGGGTGCGCTGGCCGAGATGCTGCCGCTGTTCAGGCTGTCGGCGGCCGGGCGGCTGGGCCGCGGCCGCCAGTGGATGAGCTGGATCCATCTGGACGACATCACACGCTTGTTCCTGCATGCGCTGGATGCGCCGGCCACGGGGGTGCTGGAAGGCGTGGCGCCACAGCCCGTGACCAACCGCGAATTCACGGCGTCGCTGTGCCGCTCGCTCGGCGTCTTCGAAAATCTGGCGGCACCGCCCCTGGCCGTGCAGACCCTGTTCGGCGAGCGCGCTGCCATCGTGCTGGGCAGCACGCGGCTGGAGCCGGCGGCCACGCTGGCCTCTGGTTTCGAATTCAACTTCGCCTCGCTGGCCACGGCGTTGGACGACCTGCTGCTGCCGCTGCGTGGCGGCGTTTGTGAGCGCCGTTGGGCGCAGTGGCTGCCGCACCCCCCGCAGGCCGTTTGGCCCTTTTTCTGCGACGCGAACAACCTGGAGGAGATCACGCCGCCGTTCCTGGGCTTCCATGTGCTCGGGTCGTCCACGCCCGAAATCGGCGCCGGCACGCTCATCGACTACCGGATCAAGCTCAACGGCATTCCGCTGAACTGGCAGACGCGCATCGACGTCTGGGACCCGCCGCGCCGCTTCGTCGACCTGCAGGCCCGGGGGCCGTACGCGCTGTGGCATCACACGCACGACTTCGCGCCGCTGGGCGGCGGCACGACCATGCGCGACACGGTGCGCTACCGGTTGCCCGCGGGCTGGCTCGGCACCGCCGCAGGTGGTCGCCTGGTGGCTTCGTGGGTGGATCGCATCTTCGACTTCCGCGCACGAAAGATCGACGAACGTTTCGGCAGCTGACGGCCCGGCCACCCTCCTATCATCTGGGCCTCACTCACTTCTGCCGTGTGCAGGAGGTGCACTTGCAGCCGGACGAGGACTTCTGGGACGATCTTCTGGGCCACCTGCGTGAGCAAGTGCTGGTGCCTGTGGTCGGGCCCGAGTTGGTGACGGTGGCCGACGGCGACCGCCGGCTGCCGCTGGCGCAGTTGATCGGCGAGCGGCTGGCCGCGCGCTACAAGCTCACCGTCGATGGCGGCGCGGCGCCCAGCCTGAACGCGGCCGTGCGCGCCTATTTCGCCGACCGCGGCCGCGGCCAGGACGAGCGGCTGTACCGGGTCGTGAACGACCTCCTGGGTGAACTGAATCCGCAGCCGGGCGAAGCGTTGAAGCATCTGGCCGCCGTCACCGACCTGAACCTGTTCATCAGCACCACCTTCGACGGTCTGCTGGCGCGCGCCATTGACGACGTGCGCTTCGGCGGCCAGGCCGTCACGCAGCAGATGTGGTTCTCACCCAGCCAGTCCACTGGCGTGCAGGAGCGCAACGCGCACCGGCCCGGCGCCGAGCCGGTGGTATTCAAGCTGTTCGGTGAGGCGTCTTCACTGCCGCAGTTCGCCGTTCACGAGGAAGATACGCTGGAGTGGCTGCACGCGCTGCTCAGCGAAACGGCGCGCCTGCCCGACTGGGTGGAGCACCAGTTGAAGGAACGGCCGCTGCTGCTGCTGGGCTGCCAGATGCCCGACTGGATCGGCCGCTTTCTGGTGCGCCTGGCCAGCACGACGCGGCTTTCCATGGCGCGCAAGCAGTTCTTCATCGTCGGCCGCGACATCTCGCGTCACCCGGAACTCGGTTCCTTCTTCCGCACCTACTGCAGCCCGAGCAGCGTACAGGTGGTGGAGCAGGACCCCGAAGCTTTCGTGGCCGAACTGCACCGGCGCTGGCTGGCGCGCCAGCCCGCGGTACCTGCGGCCGGTGTGCCGGCATCGGCAGCCACGGCGGCCACGGCGCCCGGCAGCATCTTCATCAGCTATGTGCGCGAAGACGCCGAAGCCGCTCGGCGGCTGGCCGACGCCGTGACGGGCCTGGGGGGCGATGTCTGGCTCGACCAGCGCCGCCTGCAACCGGGCGACCGGTGGGAGGCGGAGATCCTGTCCAGCATCCGGCGCGGCATCCGGCTCTTCGTGCCCTTGATCTCGAAGCAGACCGAGAGCCGCGAGGAAGGCTATGTCTTCAAGGAATGGGCCGAAGCCGCTGAGCGCGCGCGCGGCATCCCGGGCCGGCGCTTCATCGTGCCGGTGGTGATCGACGAAGACTACGACGGCAATCCGGCGCGCTACCGCATGACGCCCGAATCCTTCCGCCAGTTTCATTTCGGCACTGCGCCGGCCGGGCGTCCGAACGGCGAACTGCTGGCAGCGCTCACCGAGGAGATTCGATCCATGCGCCGGGCGGGCACGCCATGAACGGCGACGCACCGGCAACGGCGCCGGCGCCGGCCAGGCTGGACGACGACAACCCCTGGCCGGGACTGGACGCCTTCGACGAAGCCTCGCGGCGCTATTTCCATGGCCGCGACGAAGAGATCGAGGAATTGCTGCGGCGCGTGGAGTCCTCGCCGCTGACGGTGCTGTTCGGCAAGTCGGGCCTGGGCAAGACCTCGCTGCTGAGGGCCGGGCTTATGCCGCGCCTGCGCGAGCGCAACTTCCTGCCCGTCTATGCGCGGTTGGACTTCCAGCCGGGCGCGCCGGCACCGATGGCCCAGTTGCGCGACGCGCTGCATGCAACGCTGGCGGCCGAGGGCGTGGACGCGCCGGCCCTGGCCGAGGGCGAGAGCCTGTGGGCCTACCTGCACCGCGCCGGGCTGGAGTTCTGGAACCGGCGCAATTTCCCCTGCACGCCGGTCTTCGTGCTCGACCAGTTCGAGGAGGTCTTCACGCTGGGCGAACGCCAGCCGGAGGTCGTGTCACGCCTGCGCATCGAACTCGGCGACCTGGCCGAGAACCGCATTCCGGTGGAGCTGGCCGCGTCCGAGCCGGCCTCGGAAGAGGGCGCCGCGCGCGGCCTGGCGTTGCGCGCCATGCCGTACAAGATGCTGCTCAGCCTGCGCGAGGATTACTTGCCGGAACTCGAGAGCTGGCGCGCGGCCATACCCAGCCTGGGCAAGGTGCGTGTGCGGCTGCTGCCGCTGCGGCCCGAGCAGGCGCTGGCGGCGGTGCACCAGGCGGCACCGCACCTGATGGACGAGCGGCTGGCGCGCCGCATCGTCGACTTCGTGGCCGCGGCGCAGGGGGAAACGCTGTCGCAGGGGAGCCCCGCCGCAGCGGTGGATGGCAACGCGCCCGCGCTGGCGCAGCGCGCGGCCGAGGTCGAACCCGCGCTGGCCGCGCGTGCAGGGGAGGTCGATCCCGCACCGGCCGTGCGGGCCGTGGAAGTCGAGCCGGCCCTGCTGAGCCTGTTCTGCCGCGGTCTCAACGAGCAGCGCCGCCAGCAGCACAAGCCGCGCTTCGACGACGCGCTGCTCGACGGCGCCAAGCAAGGCATCCTGGGCGACTACTACCGCTCGTGCTTCGAAGGCATGCCGGAATCGGTGAGCCGCTTCGTGGCCACCGAACTCATCACCGAGAAGGGCTACCGCAACAGCGTGGCCAAGGACGACGCCACGCCGGCGGGCCTGAGCGAAGCGCAGCTGTCCACGCTCATCGACCGCCGGCTGCTGCGCGTGGAAGAGCGCTACGGCGTGCAGCGCATCGAACTCACGCACGACCTGCTGACGCGCGTGGTGCGCGAGCACCGCGACCGCCTGCGGCAGGAAGAAGCGCAGGCCGCCGCCGCGCAGAGCGTGGCCGCCGAGCGCCAGGCGCTGGAACAGCGCCTGCAGGCCGAGCGCCAGGCCGAACGTGAACGGCAGCTCCAAGCCGAGGCGCGCGCCGGGCGCCGCTTCAAGCGGCTGGCGTTGGCGCTGGCCGCCGCGCTGGTGGTGGCCATCGGGGCCAGCGCGGTGGCGCTGCAGCAGTCGGCGAAGGCCACGCAGGCTGCGCAGGAAGCCGACGCAGCCGCCGTCGTTGCGCAGCGCGCTGCCGCCCTGGCCACCAGCCAGAGCGCCCTGGCCACCCGCCAAAGCGCGCTGGCGCAGCAGCGGCTGCAGCGCATGATCGCCAGCATCGGCATGAAGCAGGCCGTGCTGTCGGGCGACCGGGCCCGCATCGGCCGCTATCTCAGCGACCCGGCGACGCGCAGCGCGGTGCGCTTCACCGCCGTGGCCGAATCGCTGGGCTACAAGAACCCGCAGGGCCAGACCGTGTACCGCTTCGTGCTGAAGCCGGCGCCGGAACTGGCGGCCACGCTGCAGCAGGAAGCGGCGGTGGTGACCTACCGCATGGATCACCCCACCTTCCAGAATTCGCTGCTGGCCACCGGCCCCGAGCGCGGGTTCAGCGCCAGCTACAACGGCTGGGGCTGCCTGAGCCATGTCGTGGTGCTGATCGAATATGTCGACCCCGACCGCGCGGCCGAGATCACGGCCTACAACATGTGCACCGCGCTGGGCTGGTGAGCCACAGGCGGCCGGAGTCGACTCACGCCGCCGACGCCTGCGCCTCGGGTGCGTCGGCCAGCCAGCGCTCCAGCAGCGCATCCACCGCTTCGGGCAAGAGCGGGCGCGACATGTGGAAGCCCTGGCCGAGCTGGCAGCCCATTTCGCGCAGCTGGCCGTACTGCGACTGCGTCTCGATGCCCTCGGCGATGACCCGCTTGCCCAGTGAGTCGCCCATGTGCACGATGGCGCGCACGATGGCCGATTCCTTGGAACCGGTGCGCAGGTTGCGCACGAAGGAGCGGTCGACCTTGAGGCTGTCGATGGGCAGCGTGGACAGGTGGGCCAGCGACGAATAGCCGGTGCCGAAATCGTCCACGCTCAGGCCGATACCCAGGGCGCGCAGTTCCAGCAACAACGGCAGCGCGGTCTCCAGCCGTTCCATCAGGATGTTTTCGGTGAGCTCCAGCGTCAGGTGCTGCGCCTGCAGGCCGGACTCGGCCAGTGCATGCATGACGCGGGCCGTGAAGCCCAATTGGCCGATGTCCTTGCTGGAAATGTTCACGTGCATCGTGAGTCCGGCAAAGTCGGGGTGCCTGCGCTGCCACGTCTTCAGCCGGTGGCAGGCCTGGTGCAGCAGCGTGTCGGTGAGCTGGACCACCAGGCCGGAGTCCTCGGCGATGGGAATGAAGACGTCGGGCCCGATGACGCCGTGCTCGGGGTGGGTCCAGCGCGCCAGCGCCTCGAAGCCCACCAGCTGCCGCGTGTCCAGGTTGAACAGCGGCTGGTAGGCGACGGCCACTTGGCTGTCGGCGATGGCGCGGCGCAGGTCGCTTTCCAGCCCCACGCGGTGCGCCACCTCGGCGTGCAGGCTGACGTCGAAGAGTGCATAACGCGCCTTGCCGGCGGCCTTGGCGCGGTACATGGCGATATCCGCGTCGCGCAGCACGTCCTCGGGCGCGGTGTAGCCAAAGCTGCTGAAGGTGATGCCGATGCTGGCGCTGCTGTTCAGTTCAGTGCCGTCCACCATGTAGGGGTGGCGCAGCGCCACCAGCAACCGGTCGGCCAGGGTGATGACGTCGGCTTCCTCGGCCAGGCCCTGCACCAGCACCGCGAATTCGTCGCCGCCCAGGCGCGCCACGATATCGTTCGGGCGCACGCTGGTGGCGATGCGGCGCGACACCTGCACCAGGAAGCGGTCGCCGGCGGCGTGGCCCAGGCTGTCGTTGATGAGCTTGAAGCGGTCGAAGTCCAGGAACATGACGGCATAGCGGTGGTCCGCATCGGACTGCGCGCGCTCCACCGCCTGCGCCAGCAGGTCGCGGAAGCGCCGCCGGTTGGGCAGGCCCGTCAGGCTGTCGTGGAAGGCGATGTGGTGCAGCCCGGCCTCGGCCTCGCGGCGCGCGCTGATGTCCTGTGCCTGCAGGATCAGGCAAGGCGCCGTGGAGCCCGGCTCCGAGAAGTAGCTGCAGTTGGCCGCCACCCAGACCACGCGGTCGTCGCTGCGGCGGCAGCGCAGCTCGATCTCGAAGCCGTCGACGCCGGCCTGGTCGATGCTCGCCAGCTGCTGCTGCAGTGGGGCCAGGTGTTCGTCGATGACGAATTCCTGCAGCCGGTGGTGCACCAGGCCGGCGTCGTCTTGCCCGAGCAGCGAGCGCAGCGCCGCATTGGCCTGCAGGATGCGGCCTTCCACCGACAGCAGCGCCATGCCGATGGAGGCGTGCGTGAAGGCACTGTGGAAGCGCCGCTCGCTGGCTTCCAGCTCACGCAGGTGGCGTGCTGCGACTGCGGCTTCGCGTTCGGCCGCCTGGGAGGTGGCCACGCGGACCGTTTCCTGCGCTTCCTGCTGACGGAAGTAGTAGTGCAGGGTGGCCAGCAACATGCCCACGATGGGCACCACCGCCATCAGCACGCCGATGCCCGACTGCTTGAAGGTCAGGTACAGCAGCGCCGCCACCGCCGCACTGCCCGCAAAGGCGATGCCGACCCAGCCGAACAGGCCCATGGTGACTGAGAGTTCCAGCCGCTCGTTGCGCTTCAGCCGCGGCAGCGCCGACACCAGCAACGTGTTGAGGGTGAAATAGCCCAGCGCGAAGACCATCGCCGCCAGCACGACGAGCCCTTCGTCGTTGAATTTCAGGCGGTCCAGCGCGACCATCAGGGCTTGCAGCAGGGAGCCGGCAATCATCATTGCCAGCGCCGCCATCGCCGGGCTGGCGATGCGGCTGGTCCAGCGCTTGCTGGTGCGCCACGAGCCGACCAGGGCCTCGCCGGCCGCCGCCATAGTGGCCGCGGCCGGACCGTGCAGCAGCAGCAGCAGGAAGATGAAGATCTCGCCGGCGGCAAACGAATTCTTGGAATGCGGAATGCGCACCGGAAAGAAGCCCGCCAGCATGGCGATGGCCATGCCGGCGGCAATCTGCACCACGGTCCACAGCGGCATCGCCGCCAGTTCGCGCCCGCTGTGCAGCAGGGTGATGGCTCCCAGCAGCACCACGGCCCACCAGTAGACCGTGGCCTTGCGGTTGTAGTCGGGCATCAGCGCCAGGTGCACTCGGCCCCAAGGCGTGCGTGGCGCGGCGTTCGGGTTGCCGGATGGGCTGGAGTTCATTGGGGCCTGGGCGGTCGAGCCATGGGGCGTGAGGGGGGGCGGTGGCGGAATGCAGTTCCCGGTCTCAGGGCTCGCCGAGCAGGGCTGCGTCGTTGGGCGCGAGGACCTCGGTCTGCCCGCTCTCGCTGAGCACCAGGCCTTCGCTGAGTACCAGACCCTCGCTGAGCACCAAGCCTTCGCTGAGCACCAGGCCTTCGCTGAGCACCAGGCCTTCACTCAGCACCAGGCCCTCGCTGAGCACCAGCCCCTCGCTCAGCACCAGCCCTTTGCGCAGCGTCAGGCCGCTGCCGCTGGCCAGCCAGTTCGACAAGGTGGCGGTGGGAATGAAGGCGCCGGTGCGGCCGCGCAGCGAACTGGTGCCGGCCAGGGCCGTGCCCGACGTCACGCCGGCCGTGACCAACACCTGGTTCGGCGCTGGCCCCTCGATCACCATGCGTACATAGGTGCCGGCGGGCACGGTGGCGGTGCCGGGCCAGTACAACACGTTGGCGCGGCGCGCCGCGCTGTCCACCCAGACCAGGCGCGGGTCGTAGATCGGCTGGTAGTTCGTGAACAGGGCCGTCCCGCCGAGGATCTGCTGACCACCGGCGACGATCATGCGGCTCCAGGGCACGGCCACGCCGTTGATCACCGAACTGGGCGTCGGCATCGTCGCGCCGCTGGCCAGCATGGTGGCGCCGGGGGCGATGGTGCCGCGGTCGATGGCGGTGCCCAGGTCGGTGCGCACGGCCCGTGCCAGCTTCACGGCACCGTCGACATTGAGCAGGCCGGCGCCCTGCTGCAGCAGGTTGGCGCCGACGATCGGCTGCGCCGAGTACTGCAGCATGGCCTTGATCAGCGGCGGCGTCAGGCCCGGGTTGGCCTGCAGCATCAGCGCCACCGTGCCGGCCACCGCGGGGGCGGCGATCGAGGTGCCGCTGAGGTTCATCAGCATCGTGCGCACTGCGGTGGACTTGTACGCGGCCAGGCTGAGTTCCGGATGGCTGAGCACCAGCGAAGCCATCTTGCTGCCGCCGTCGTCGCTGGACAGGGCGCCGATCACCCGGTTGCCGGGTGCCACCAGGTCGGGCTTGAGCAGGTTGTCCGGGCGGCGCACGCCGCTGGCGTCGATATACGCACCCCGGGTGGGGCCGCGCGAGCTGAACAGGTTCACGGTGTCGTCGCTGCGCTGGGCCGTGCCGCGGAAATTGGCCGAACCCACGGTGATCACCGATGGGTCGTTGCCGGGTGAGCCGATGGTGCCGTAGTGCTCGCTGCCGTTGGCGGCCTTGCCGTGATTGCCCGCCGCCACCACCACGGTGATGCCTGCGGCCACGGCGCTGCGCACGGCGCGGCTCAGCGGGTCGGTGAGATAGCTCTCGGTGGAGTCCGCCGCCAGGCTGAGGTTCATGACGCGAATGTTGTATTCCTTCGCGTGGTAGATCACCCAGTCGATGCCGGCGAGCACGTCGCTGATCTGCCCGAAGCCGTTGGCGTCGAGCACCTTCACGTCGTAGAGATCGGCGCCTGGGGCGATGCCGCTGGAGTCGGGCAGCTGGTAGCCGCCGCGCCCGGCGGCCACCGACGCCACGTGGCTGCCGTGGCCGTATTTGTCGGTGTAGTTCTTGTCGTCGTTGGCGATCTTGTATTCGAAGGTGGCCATCGTCTTGCTGCCCGGGTACAGCGACGCCGAGGTGTCGATGCCGGGCGTCCAGTCCTTGACGCCCACGAGCGTGGCGTCGCCCGCCTTCAGGAAGTCCACCGCGCGCTTGATGCGGGTGATGCCGTCAGCGCCCAGGAAATTCTGGTGCTTCCACATCAGACCGGAGTCGAGCACGGCAATGCCGATGCCGCGGCCGTCCAGCCCGGGCGCGGTGCGGGTGGTCGTTCGCACGTTGCTGGCGCCCGTGGCCTGTTCCAGCACGCTGGCCGTGCGCGCCGTGAGCCGGTTGGGCGAGATGCTCTGTACGTCGCTGCGCGCGGCAATGGCGGCCACTTGTTGCGCCGGCAACATGACCGACAGCGCCGCCACCGAGACATAGCGCATGTAGACCGAGCCGCCCGCCGCGAGCACCGCCGTGCGCAATTCGGTCAGGTCGGGGTCGATGCTGTTGCTGACCACGAGCATCTTCACCTGGCGCTGGCCGTTCACGTCCTTGACCCAGTTCAGCCTGGGCGTGGTCGGTGCGGCGATGACCTGGGCCAGGTCGTGGGCGATCTTGGCCGCGCCAGCACCCTGGGCCTGCGCGCCGTGCAGCGCGAACAGTGCCGCCAGCAGCGTCAAGGTCAGGAAGACGGCACTCAGCAGGCGCTGCAGGGCGCGGCGTTCGATGAGGACGATGAAGGGGGTCAGAGGGTGCACGTGAGTTCCTGCTGCGGGTGATCGGGTCGAGCTGGTTTCGAGAGCAGGCGACGCAGCCGCGTCGGCCCTGCGTGCTCTTCTCGAACGCTGCGCCTGTGGTTTCGGTCGGCGGGCCGCCGCTGCATCGTCGTGATTCCCGGTTCGCTGTTGCCCTGGGACATCGGCGGGATACACGCCAAGTTGAGCGAAACCGCCGGCGCGGCGTGTGAAGCGGCACGGCGGCAGGGGCGGGCGCGCTCGGTCCGGTGGCGCCGGACCGCGGGGTGGGGACGGCGTCTTTGCCTGGGCTCTTGCACAATTCGTTACGACTCGGTCACCCAATCCAGACCCTCGAACGTTGGCCGCTGGCCCCCGCTGGCCCCCGCTGGCTCGTGTCCAGCGCCGCCAAACGGGTCTTCGTCGCATGCCTGCTGCCCTTGGCGCCCGCCGCGGGTACGCTATCGGTCCCTTTCAATGCAGACGGGGGCCGCGAGTCGCAGCGCCCGTTCGACCATGCGCCACATCTTCATCGCCCTTCTTGCCGCCGTCGGACTGGCCGCTTGCGGCCAACCCGACGGTGGTGCTGCTGCGCCAGGCACCGACCCAAAGGCTGCCGCTGCGCCCGCTGCGCTGCTGATTTCGCCCGAAGACCTGCGCACCGTGGACGCCAGCGCCCTGGCCGGCGGCCCCGTCATCACCGGATCACTGGAACCCGAGCGCCGCGCCGACCTGCGCGCCGAGGTCTCGGCGGTG